>JAJPEW010000032.1 GCA_021166755.1 Hydrogenophaga sp.
GGCCACCATCAACTGCTCGCGAGGGGCCAGCGCGCTCCAGCGCGCACGAACGGCGTCAGTCACGCCCGGACGTTGTTCATTCTGGCTCATGCCGACTCAATCCTTGACCGCTTCCACACGCAGTGCCTGCGCGTCCACACGGGCATCCAGTCCTTGCGAAGCCAGTGCAGCGCGGACGGACTCCAGGGTGTCTGCCGATCCATCCCAACCTTCGAGCACCAGTGCCCGTCCGTCGTAGGTCATGCGGGTGGGTGGGGGCGCGGTGGCAGGCAGGCTGCGACCCACCGCAGCCAGCAGGGCCTCCATGTCCTGCGGACCCAAAGCGCCACTGGCGCTGCGCAGTCGACGCAGTTCCTGTTGCATCTGGACGGGGGCATCCAGCACCACCGCGACCTGCGGAAAGCTCGCCCGCAGGGTTTGCTCAATGGCGGCGGCCTTGCTGGCCAGCGCCCGGCGTTCCATCCACGCGGCGGTGTTGAGCCCGCCCAGGCAGGCCAGCACCAGCACAGCCAGCCCCCATCGGGTCGGGCGCCACTGTGGCGCATTGAAGAAGGCGCGCCAGTGCTGCCGCCAGCGCTGCCCCATCCGGGCACCCGATGACAGGCTCAGATCAAACTGGGCCAGATTCCAGGGACTGGCCGCACAGCGCAGGAGGTGTTCTGACAAGGACAGGGGCGCAAACCGCTGCCCCAGCCGGTCCTCGGCCAGAGCGATCACCGAAGGATCCGCCAGCCAGGTGGCGCCTGGTCGATCCCGATCACCAGGGGTCCCTGCTTCCTGCCCGGGGCCCGTCAAAGCCTGGGCGCCAACGGGGTTGTCCAGGGGCAGGAGCGAGACACCATCGGGCGTGGACGAGGCCAGCCAGGGGGTGCCAGCGGCTTGGAACGCCAGGTGCGTGGCATCTCCTTCGCCCGCCCGTCCCGGCCAGACCGCAGGAACCATGCGGCTGACAGGTCGCTGCGCGGACTCCAGCCGCTCCAGGAGGGATCGCAGCCATTGCCGGTCGCAGGCACACACCCAGGCCGTCTGGCCGGGCCGGCTGCCCGGCTCCAGCGCCAGATGGAGCTCGTTGATGTCTTGCAGGACCTTTTCTTCCAGCAGGCCGTCCAGCACCGCACGCAGGCGCTTGACCGGCACCTTGGGCAGGTTGACCCGGTGCCAGGACATGGCCAACGGCGGAATGACGAGAACCACCTCGGTATCCCGCGGCAGGAGCGAGGCCTGGGTCTGACCGTGTTCGTTGGCTGCCTGCCCGCTGGCCGACTGCACCCAGTCGAAAGGGGCGTCGGATGCGACATTCGAGGTCAGGGAGGGACTGAGGATCAGCACGGAATGGGATGGGGAGTGAGGAAGACCGGTTGCCGCATGGACGCCATTCTAGAGAGCGGATGGAACCGGAAGGTGTTACAGGAGTATGGGGCCTTCACTGACGCGCCTGCCCGGATATACGGCCAGGAGGCTGGTCCAGCCGGGAGCTGCGTTGACGCCAGCGAACGCTGACCTGCAGGCCGCTGCGGACGACCACGGACTTCTCCTCGATCACGGTATCGCCCAGCCGCAGGCGTCCGTGAATCTCGAAGTACTGGCTGCGCACGTCGTGGCGTTCACTGTTGACCGCCTCCTGCAAGCCCTCGGGCAAATACCTGCGCACATCATCCAGGCTGGTGAACGGGGTGGCCTCCCGCTGCGCGACCAGCTGGCGGGCCAGGCCGGTTTCCACCCCCTCCAGGGTCGCGGCCAGCACTTCGGCACTGGCGGTGTTCAGGTTGACGCGGGTGTTGGCGGGCAACAGGGTCACGTGAGGCGTCAGTACACGCAGGCTTTCCGGGCTGATGCCCAGCCAGGACAACTGTTCAAATCTCTGAGGCATGAGGGGTGAGGGCGAGGGCTTGGCGTCTTCCTCGGCCTGGCGCATGCTGGCCAGCAGCAACTGCACCGCAGCTTCCAGTTCCTCCACAGGCAGGTTCAGGCTGGCGTACAGTCGCCGGAAGGCGGCCATGTCGGAAGGCGACAGGGTGGGCGCCTTGCCACTGCCTGCGGCGGCCAGCAGGTTGCGAAAATTCAGGCGCCCCTGCAGGTCCATGATCCGGCCGGACAGGAAGGCCTCCATCACGTCGTCGGCGTTGTTGTTGCGGTCGGCCGCCAGAAACGTGGACAGCCGCGATTCTTCCAGCGGCATGGCCCAGGGCTCCGCCAGGTGGTCGGCGTTGCCGCTGTTGCGGTTGCCTCGGGCATCTTCGCGCAGGATCAGTCGCGACCAGTCCAGCGCGCCCGTCAGGATCCACGAGGCCTGGCTGCGCTGGCGCTCCGCCATTTCGATTTCGATCGATCGCCACTGCTGCCAGGCAGCGGCCGCCGCCAGCGTGGCCACCAGCGTCACAGTCAGCATGGCCAGCAGCAGCGCGGCGCCTTGCTGGCGCCAGCGCGGGGGAGTCGCGCCGCTGGGGGTCATCGACCCGCTCCCAGTGATGGCCGGACCCAGTCCCGCACGATCCGGCCCGACAGGGCCTGACCTGGCGCCGGTTCGATCACCAGTCGCACTCCGTTGGGGATCTGGCCGTCCGAGGACACCACCGTTCCCGGCGTCTCATTGCCCGTGGACGACTGGGGATTGGTCCACGTTTCTCCCCGGTGGTAGAACAGTTGCCAGTTGTCCAGTCCCATCAGTCTCACGGACGTGTCGCGTGGGTCCGGATCGCTCACGGGTGAGCCACGACCCCACTGCGCCGCGCGTTGCCAGGCGCGTGCCAGGTCCGCACGCTGGTTCAACGCGGCCGATTGCCACCGCATCCACTGGGGCCCATTGGCCCCAGGCGCCGCGGTCAGTCGGGCCCAGGCCACCACCTGAACGCCCGTGCTGGTGCCTGTGGCGTCCGGGGGCGCCGTCCGGGTCATGCGCAGCACCTGCCCATCGAATTCCAGGGCGTTGAGCTCACCAGTTTCCTGCAGGGCATTCAGGTCGGTCACCCATTGCTCCAGGGCCGCCTGGCTGCGCAGCAGGGCATCCGCGTGGGTGCGCGTCAGCGTCTGGGTGCGGACCATGCCGTCGATGCCGCGCCAGCTCATGAGCGCCAGCACCGCCAGGATGGCCACCGCCACCAGCACCTCGATCAGCGTGAACCCTCCGGGGGGGCGGTGATGGCGTGCGGCATTCATCAGAACCGCCCCTGGACGGTGGCCACGCTGACCACCTGTCGTCCGTCGCCAGAGGCCACACGCGCGTCGATGCGCCTGAAGTTCGGGTTGGGGGTGGGCTGTACCGATACCGTCACAGCGAACTGACGTCCGCCTTGCTCACACGGTGACGAGCTCTCGCCGGTGGCGGGCAGCTGCCGCTGGAGCCGGAGCGCGCCGAGCGCGTTTTCGGCACAGATCTGGGCCAGCCAAACTTCGCCCTGCCGCTCGGTACCCCGCATCAGCGCGCCGCTGGCCTGTACGCCGGCGGTCAGCGCGACGGCCACGATCGACAATGCCACGAGGATCTCGATCAGCGTGAAGCCCCTCGGGCGGCGGCTTGCCTGGCGTGCGGGCATCAAGGCTCTCCACCGGTCTGCAGTGCGAAGGGAGCCAGTCCGTCCGTGCCCAGGCGCAGCTGATGAGCCCCCAGGCGCAGCATGACCGACTGACGTGGCAGCAGCGGTTCAGGACCCAGCACCAGGCTGCGTTCGCCCGCGGGCTCCATCACCTGAACCTCGATGGCCGGATCGAGCCAGGGGCGAGGGCCTGCCAGCGATTCGGTCGACACGCCGCGAGTGCTCACGCCGTCAAAGACAAAGCCTTTGGCATCGGGTGTCCACCGGACAGTGGCCCCCGTCGTTCTTGACTGCGCCCGGCCGGTTTCCAGCATGGCCAGCAAACGGGCTGCCTCACGCTCCAGCACAGAGGCCTGGCTGTCCCGCAGGGCGAAGCTGACCCCCGTGGTGGCCAGTGCGATGAGCGCCACGACCACCAGCAACTCCAGCAAGGTGAACCCACCGGATCTGCTCCACCGACGTGAGGGCCTTGGCATCTGCCCCGTCCCCGCGCTTATTGCCAGCTGCCGATGTCCGAATCCCGGCCTTCACCACCGGCCTTGCCGTCGGCACCAAAGGACAGCACGTCCACTTCCCCGTGCACCCCCGGATTGATGTACTGATAGGGCTGATTCCAGGGGTCCGAGGGCAGCTTGTCCAGATAGGGCCGCCAGTTGGGGGGCACGGGATTGGTGGCCGGTTTGGCCACCAGAGCGCGCAAGCCCTGCTCTGCCGTCGGATAGCGCTGGTTGTCCAGGCGATACATCTTGAGTGCCTGCATCAGGTTGCTCACATCGGTTCTTGCGGCGGTCACCCGTGCATCGTCAGCGCGGTCCAGCACATTGGGCACGATCAGGGCGGCCAGCACGCCGATGATCACCAGCACCACCATCAGCTCGATCAGCGTGAAGCCCGCTAGGTGTCGCCAGCGTGCAAGTCGTCCAGTGCGGGCAGGAAAGACAGAAGGCATTAGCAAGACAATCTCCCGGGAAGCCGGCCACAGGCGCCGGTCAAGGTTTCGGCGCGGCATCCAGGTACCGGATGTCGCGCGGCGTGACAGTGGGTGTGGATCATAATCGCCGCATGAAGTTGCAGACCTTACCCGGACGAGGAAACTGGAAGCTGTTGGCGACCAGGGCGGACCTGCGTCTTCCCATGATCGGCGCAGTAGTGACGTGGCTGCTGGCTGGTGCTGCGGTGGTCTGGTGGCTTCTGGCCTTCTCCGGGCGGGGTTCATGGCAGCCGGTGCCCGTCCTGCCGGCTCCAGCAGTGGTGGCGGACCCTGCCGCGGTGGCCAGGGCGCTGGGCTACCGTGAAAACGCCTCGCCGGTCGCTGCGCCGAGTCAGCCTTCCCCGGTGTCGCGCCTTCGCCTGCTGGGCGTGGCAGCACAGCCAGCATCTCAGGGGGCGGCGCTCCTGTCGGTGGATGGGCAGCCGCCCCGTCCGTTTCGCGTCGGTGACAAGGTGGCCGATACCTGGGTGCTCGAGAGTGTGGGCCGCCAGCGCGTCCGCCTGTCGGCCAGCGATGGCGCAGGTGGGGCGGTCGAACTGACTCTCCCACCGTCGACGCCTTGAGGGCCTCAGGTGCCGGTCTGTCCCAGCTGTTCTGCTGCAAGGATGAGCGGCCAGGCCAGCAAGGCGCCAGCACCCTGTCCCAGGCGCAATTCCATGTCCAGCAGGGGTCTGTCCTGCAGATGAATCATGAGCAGGCGATGCCCAGGGTCGACCGACAGGTGTGAATACACCAGATAGTCAGACACCGCCGGCACCAGTCCGCGTGCGACCAGTGCCGCGGCGCCCGCGACAAAGCCATCGACCACCACCAGCCTTCCCTCGCTGGCCGCCTGGATCATGGCGCCCGCCATCATCGCCAGCTCAAAACCGCCCATGGTGACCAGCACCTCGAAGGGCCGCACCGCCTTGCGGTGGCGGGTGGCCGCCGCGAACAGTTTCTCCAGCTTGTGCCGGGCCATCTCATCGTTCAGGTCGGGATGGTGGCCGCAGGCGTCTGCCAGGGGAACGCCGCACAAACGTGAAAGCATCAGAATGGCCGATGACGTGTTGGCCACGCCCGTCTCAGCCACCAGCACGGCGTTGCCGGGCAGATGCCGCACCACATCCATGCCGGCCCGCATGGCGGCGATGGTCTGTTCGGTAGACATGGCCGATCGCAGGACCATGTTCCGGGTGCCATACGCGATCTTTCGCGACAGCAGGGGTGCGCCTGCCTCGGTCGCCGGGGCCGGTGTGAGCGGTACCGAAATGCCGGCATCCACCACGGTCAGCGCCACGCCGGCGTCCCTGGCCATCCGGTTGACGTCGGTGTTGCCCTGGACAAGGGCTTCCACCCGGTGGCGGGTGGCTTCCTGACCAAAGCGCGATACGCCCTCGTCCGCAATGCCGTGGTCCGCGGCAAACACCAGCAACTGGGGTTGCACCAGGCCCGGGCGCCGCAGGCTGTCCTTGCGCAGGACGGCGCCGATCCGGTTGGCCAGATTTGCCATGCGACCCCATTCGGACCTGTTTGGTTGGCCGCTGGGGCTGGCCGGCAGCACCGTCGGCAAATGCAATCCGCTGGGCAGCGTCGGCGGCAAGGCCGCCGCAAGGCCATGATCCGGACCGTTGGGCGGTGCTTTCATCGTGGGGCTCCTCAGCTCTTGAGAAACAGACGGTAGGCCGGGTTGTGGGTTTCTTCCACGTACGGGTACCCCAGCGTGTCCAGAAACCGCTGGAACGCCTTGTCGTCCTTGGGGGGGACCTGAAGGCCGACCAGGATGCGGCCATAGTCCGCGCCCTGGTTGCGGTAGTGGAACAGGCTGATGTTCCAACCAGGCCGCATCAGGCTCAGGAACTTGAGCAACGCTCCCGGCCGCTCGGGGAACACAAAGCGCAACAGGCGTTCATCTTGGGCCAGGGGCGAATGGCCGCCCACCATGTGCCTCAGGTGCTCCTTGGCCAGTTCATCGTGCGTCAGGTCCAGGGCCTCGAAGCCGTGGCGGTTGAAGCTGGCTGCGATCTTGCCGGACTCGCCCTTGCCATGGGTCGTCAGGCCTACGAACACATGGGCCAGTTCGGCGCTGCCAATGCGGTAGTTGAATTCGGTGACATTGCGCGGTCCGCCCGGCAAGGTGCCGATCACCTCCAGGAAGCGCTTGAAGCTGCCCCGTTCTTCCGGAATCGTGACCGCCAGAAGGGCCTCGCGCTCTTCACCCACCTCGGCGCGCTCGGCCACGAAGCGCAGGCGGTCGAAGTTCATGTTGGCGCCGCACAGGATGGCCGCGTAGGTCTCGCCCCGGGTCTTGCGGCTGGCCACGTACTTCTTGATCGCGGCCACCGCCAGCGCGCCCGCGGGCTCCACCACGCTGCGGGTGTCCACAAACACATCCTTGATGGCGGCGCAGACGGCGTCGGTATCCACCTCGATGAAGTCGTCCACCAAGTTACTGGCGATGCGGAAGGTTTCCTCCCCCACCAGTTTCACGGCGGTGCCGTCGGAGAACAGGCCCACATCCGGCAAGCTCACCCGCTCGCCGGCCTGCACCGATCGCATCATGGCGTCCGAGTCGTTCATCTGGACACCGATGACCTTGATTTCGGGGCGTACGGCCTTGATGTAGTTGGCCACCCCGGCAATCAGGCCGCCACCGCCGATGGCCACGAACACCGCATCCAGCCGACCCGATCCTCCCAGACCCTGCAACTGGCGCAAAATTTCCATGGCGATCGTCCCTTGGCCGGCGATCACGTCCGGATCGTCGAACGGATGGACGAAGGTCAACCCCTCCTTCTTCTGCAGGGTCAGGGCATGACCATAGGCATCGGAGTAGCTGTCCCCATGCAACACCACCTCGCCACCGAAGCCCTTGACCGCATCGATCTTGACCTGCGGCGTCGTGACCGGCATGACGACCACCGCCCGCGACCCCAGCTTGTGAGCCCCCAGCGCCACGCCCTGGGCGTGATTGCCGGCTGAGGCACAGATCACGCCCCGCTTCAGCTGCTCCGGCGTCAGGTGCGCCAGCTTGTTGTACGCACCCCGCAGCTTGAAGCTGAACACCGGTTGCTGGTCCTCCCGCTTGAGCAGCACGGTGTTGTGCAAACGCCGGCTCAGGTGGCGCGCGACCTCTAGTGGCGACTCCCTGGCCACGTCGTAGACGCGGGCGGTCAGGATCTTCTTGAGGTAGTCGGCCGGCTGAAGAGACGTGACGGGCGACGGAGCAATCGTGGACTTGGATGGGCTTCTGGGCATGGCGTTTCCTCGATACCGATCATAAGGGGCGGCCCTCACAAGCACCGCCAGGGCGCAGCGGGGCGAAAAAAAACCCGGACACGCAGGGCGGGTCCGGGCCTGAATCCACCCGTGGAGGGTAGAGGAGACAACCTTCAATACAATGGCTGCATTGTAGCGCGCTCATGCTGCAATGCAACACATTCGGGGTGATCCCTGCTCCCTTTTAGAGAGCTGTCCCCAACTTCCGGACTTTTTCCACAACGCACCACTATGGAATGCACCGTCACCTGGACCGGCGCCGCCGGCACCCGTTCATCCATGGGATTTGTCGCCGAAACCGGCAGCGGGCATGTGCTGACCATGGATGGTGCGCCCGACGCCAACAAGCCCGAGAACGGCGGTGCCAACCTGGCGCCTCGGCCCATGGAGACCGTTCTGGCGGGCACGGGCGGATGCACCGCCTACGACGTGGTGCTGATCCTCAAGCGGGGCCGGCACGATGTGCGTGGCTGCTCGGTCAAGCTCACCAGCGAGCGTGCCGAGACCGATCCCAAGGTCTTCACCCGCATCCACATGCATTTCACCGTCACGGGCAAGGGCATTCCCCCGGCGGCCGTCGAGCGAGCCATTGCCATGAGCCACGAAAAATACTGCTCCGCCAGCATCATGCTGGCCAAGACCGCCGACATCACCACCAGCTTCGATCTGGTGGAGGCCTGAGAGCCCGCTCAGATCCGGTGGGCCACCGTGGTCATGACTTTGGCCGCCGCGCGCATCAGGCCTTTGACCGGAGCCGGCAATTCCGCTCCCCCGGCCCGCTGGGCTTCGCGCGCATGGCGCGCCTCGTCGTCTTTCATCTGGGCCACGATCGCGCGTGAGGCCTGATCACCGGCGGGCAGACGGTCCAGGTGGCCGTCCAGATGGGCCTCCACCTGTCGCTCGGTTTCGATCACGAAGCCCAGACTCGCGGCTTTGCCCATCCGTCCCGCCACCCAGCCCAGGCCGAAGGCGCCGGCATACCACAGGGGGTTGAGCAGGGACGGGCGCGTGCCCAGGTCGTTCAGCCGCTGACGCGTCCAGGCCAGGTGATCGGTCTCCTCGCGGCCGGCGGCTTCCAGGTGGCGGGCCAAGGCCAGGTCCGGCTGCGGGGACTGGCGTGCCGCCAGGGCCTGTCCGGCATAGAGCGCCTGGGCGCAGACCTCGCCCACGTGGTTGACCCGCATCAGGGCGCCTGACAGGGCTTTGTCCTCGGAAGAGAGGGGGTGATCCGGCGTCTCCGGCAGAGTGGGGCAAACCCGTGTGGCGCGTGGCTGCGCGAACAGGGTGCGCAACGCATCGTCGGCGGCGGCAATCAGATGGTCCATGAGATTCTCCGGGGCGGGTGGCGGATGAGACTTTGGATGGTATTTCAACGGATCTAGGGATAACCCTGTCAGTCCAAAGAAAGCAAAACTTTGGCGTCTTTTCGGGTGTTTGCCCGGTATGTTGTGGGGGTGCGACAAATGCGAACAAAACGCGCCGAAAGTTTTGCATACCTGCGCTCGTTCTGGTGCAATGGCTTTCAGCTTCCCGCAACGGAGGTTGGCTCGGGGGCGCTAGACCCGCAGCCTCTTTATCAACCTTGGAGAACTTTCAACATGAAAAAGACCCTGATTGCCCTGGCAGCCCTGGCTTCCACCGCTGCCTTCGCCCAATCTTCCGTGACCCTGTACGGCGTGGCTGACGCCGGCATTTCCAAGTCGACCGGCAGCTCCACCAAGCTGTCCAGCGCCGGCCTGATGAACAACGGCAACAGCCGTTGGGGCGTGCGTGGCACCGAAGATCTCGGCGGTGGCCTGAAGGCTGGCTTCAACTTCGAGCAGGGCGTCAACCTGCAAGATGGTTCCCTGGCCCAATCCGGTCCTGGCCCCTTCAGCCGTGCCGCCTGGATGAACCTGTCCGGCGGTTTCGGTGAGATCCGCCTGGGTCGCACCCTGAACCCCTCGTTCTATGCCGCTGCCGCTTGGGAACTGACCGGTGCAGCCAACTACTCCGTGGTGGTGAACCAGTTCGGCGCCGTGCTGGGTGGCATCCGGAACTCCAGCCAGATCGCTTACACCTCCCCCAACATGGGTGGTTTCAGCGCGACCATCGGCTACGTGATGAAGGGCAACGACGCCAACAGCGCCGTGGCCGGTGAGCAGTCGAAGGTTGACCTGAACGCCATCTACGCCAACGGCCCGCTGTCGGTGGCCTTCGGCTACAACAAGGCTCAAGAATCCGAGAAGAACTGGCATCTGGGTGCTCGTTATAACTTCGGCATGTTCACCCTGGCTGGTGGCTACATCGATCCCCAAGGTGATGCCAAGGGTTTCACCATTGGTGGCGCTGTGAAGGCCGGTCCTGTGGATCTGGTGCTGGACATCGCCCGCGACACCGAAGCCAAGGACACCGACGTCCTGGTCGAAGTGAAGTACCCGCTGAGCAAGCGTACCTTCGCCTACGGCGCTTTCCTGCGTGATGGCAAGAACACCGGCGCTGGCAAGGTTGCTGGCAAGGACGTGAACAACGTCGGCTTCGGCATCCGCCACAACTTCTGATGATCCGATCGGGCTTGCCCCGATCTGATTCCATCTCAAGTCAAAACCCCGCTGCTTGCGCAGCGGGGTTTTTTGTTGTGTGAACGGTATAAGACTGGCACCGAACTGACGCAGGCTGCACCAAAGAGGAGATTTGTTGCGGTGAGACAACAAAATGAGGCCTATGTCATCACCATTTCAGGGAAAACCCTTGATTCTGGTGTCGCGGCGTTTAGCATGACATGGTGATTTTGTTTCACAAGCCTGCTTCCTGCGGGATGCAGCACCAACTTCAAGGAACCCTGTCATGAAGAAATCTCTGATTGCTCTGGCCGCAGTGGCCGTTTCTGGCGCCGCCATGGCCCAATCCTCCGTGACCCTGTACGGTGTGGCCGACGTGGTCATCCACAAGGACAAAGGCGCCAGCGCTCGCATGACCTCGGGCGGCGTGAGCACCAGCCGCTGGGGTATCAAGGGCAGCGAAGATCTGGGCGGCGGTCTGAAGGCCAACTTCAACTTCGAGCAAGGTCTGAACCTGACCGATGGCTCCATCAAGGGCAACGGCTTCGGTCGTCAAGCCTTCGTGGGCTTCAGCGGTGGCTTCGGTGAAGTCAAGCTGGGCAAGGCTTGGAACGCCTTTGACGACATCGCTGGTGCAGCCAGCCCGGTGTTCGACGCTGCCGTGCTGACCCCGAACAACATCGCTCCGACCTACGCTGGTTATGTGGGCAACCCCAACAGCGGCGTGTACTACGCTTCCCCGTCGTTCGGTGGCTTCAGCGCCGCCATTAGCTCCTCGTTCAAGGACGCTGCCCAAGCCGACCTGCGCGTGACCGCTTTCAACGTCAAGTATGAAAATGGTCCGGTGATGGTTGCCGTTGGTCAGGAACGCCAGAAGACCATCGACACCGTGCAACTGACCCGCGTCGTCGGTAGCTACGACTTCGGCATGGCCAAGCTGCTGGCCTCCTATGGTACCGTCAAGGAAGGCGCCAACGACGGTACCGACGACTTCACCATTGGTGTGGACGTGCCCCTGGCCGCCAATATCGTGCTGTCCACCGGTTTCACCCAGGTGCGTCCTGACGTGGGCGACAACGCCAACAGCTTCGCTCTGGCCGTGGCCTACAACCTGTCCAAGCGCACCACCGTGTACACCGGCTTCCGCAAGGACAACGACGCCGCTGTCAACAGCTTTGGTGGTGTTGAGTCCCGCTTTGGCGTGGGCGTGAAGCACACCTTCTGATGACCCTGGGATGACCGTGAGGTCATCCGGTTCTTCAAGGTTGAAAGCCACCGGTGAAAGCCGGTGGCTTTTTTCATTTCTGGGCCCGGCCATCGGCACCGGTACGTTGCCGGGGCCATTCGACCAGCATGGAGCCGCCTGGGAAAGGATCCGGAGGCAAGGTGGCGGGTTTCCTGGGTGCGATGGCCACCGCTGGCGTGGCGCCAAAGCGCTGGCCATTGACGGTCAGGCCACTCTCCGACATGCGCTGTGCCTTCTTCTCGCCGATCCCAGGGACCCGCTGAATGAAGTCTTGCCAGCTGTCAAAGCGCTTGAGCTGACGCTGGGTGATGATCTTTCGGGCCGTGCTGGGGCCAATGCCCTTGATGCTGTCCAGATCCAGCTCGGTGGCGTGGTTGATGTCCACGGCAGCCCATGCCTGACACAGGCTCATGAGCAGCACGACCAGGGTCACTCCTGTGCGGCGAAGCATTCTGTTTCCTCCTTGTGATGTGTGCGGTAACAGCCACTCTCTGCGGGATGGTGCACCGGGGAGACTAATCCCACCACAGGTGTCAGGGAATCCTGAAACAGGGGACGAAAGGGGAGACACAAGAGACTGGCTCCTCCCTTGCGTGCCGGATTGGACCGATTGGTACCAGATTGGTGCACACAATAGGGTTAGCCCGGTGCAACACGCGGGTACGCTTGTTGCATAGTCACGGGTTATCACATTCTTTTAGGTGTCAAGCAATGAAACTTCATCTGACCGCACTGGTGGCTGCTGTGGCCTTGGCTGCAGGCGCTGCCAACGCCAAGACGTTCAAATGGACCAGCTCCAGCGATATCCCGACCTGGGACATCCACTCGCAGAACAACGCGCTGGCCAACGGTATCCATGCGGCTGTCTATGAGTCGCTGGTCTACTACAACAGCAAGACCTTCAAGCCCGAGCCTGTGCTGGCGACTTCCTGGAAGCAGGTCAGTCCCACCCAGCTGCGCATGACCTTGCGCAAGGGCGTCAAGTTTCATGACGGCAGCGATCTGACGGCCGATGACGCGGTGTTCTCGCTGCAGCGCGCCATGGCCAAGACATCCAACTTCGCGGTGTACGCCGCCGGCATCGACCGCGTGGTCAAGGTCGACGACCTTACGTTCGACATCTTCACCAAGGACCCTAACCCGGTGCTGCTGAACCAGCTGACCGAGCTGCGCATCATGAGCAAGGCCTGGGCCGAGAAGAACAAGTCGGTCGAACCCAAGGACATCAAGACCCAGGACGAGAACTTTGCGCACCGCAACGCCAACGGCACCGGTCCGTTCGTGCTCAAGGAGTGGCAGCCCGACCAGAAGCTGGTGCTGGCCCGCAACCCGAACTGGTGGGGCAAGTCCGAGACCAACGTGACTGAAGTGGTCTACACCCCGGTCAAGAACGTGGCCACCCGCATGGCCGCCCTGCTGTCCGGTGAGGTGGACTTTGTGCTGGACCCAAGCCCGCAGGACCTGCCGCGCATCCGTCAGAACAGCGCGCTGAAGGTGATCGATGGCGTGGAAAACCGCACCATCTTCTTCGGCATGGACCAGTTCCGCGACGAGCTGCCGGGCAGCAACATCAAGGGCAAGAACCCGCTGAAAGACCAGCGCGTGCGCAAGGCCCTGTACCAGGCCATCGACATGAACACCATCGCCCGCGTGACCCTGCGTGGCCTGGGGCAGCCCACCGGCGCCCTGGTGGCTCCCCAGGTCAACGGCTGGACCGAGGCGGTGCACAAGCGCTATCCGTTCGACGCCGCTGCCGCGCAAAAGCTGCTGGCCGATGCGGGTTACAAGGACGGCTTCGAGGTCGACTTCGCCTGCCCGAACAACCGCTACATCAACGACGAGGCCATCTGCCAGGCGGTGGCGGCCATGTGGGCCAAGGTGGGTGTCAAGGCCAAGCTGCGCACCATGCCGCTGGTGACCTACTTCCCGATGATCCAGCGCTACGAAGCCAGCATCTACATGCTGGGCTGGGGCGTGCCTACCTTTGACGCGATGTACAGCCTGCAGTCCCTCACCCGCTCGGTGGGCGCTGGTGGCGATGGCAACTACAACGTGGGCCGTTACTCCAACCCGCAGATGGACGGTCTGATCGAGCGTGCGAAGAAGGAAACCGACCTGAAGCTGCGCACTGAGCTGCTGACCAAGGCCCTGCAACTGCAGAACGACGATGTGGCCCACATCCCGCTGCACAACCAGGTCATCCCCTGGGCGATGAAGAAGAACATTGACGTGGTGCACCGTGCGGACAATCGTCTGGACTGGCGCCTGATCAAGGTAAACTGATCCACGTCTGATAACAGGAGGGTCGCGCACAGCGGTGGCGACCCTCTATTTGTTCCCACATCCCATGTTTGCATTCATTCTCCGGCGGCTGGTCCAGGCGGTCGTCGTGATGGTCAGCGTTGCGCTGATCGCCTTCATGCTGTTTCAATACGTCGGTGATCCGGTGGTGTTCCTGCTCGGCCAGGACGCGACACCGGAGCAGATCCGTGAGCTGCGTGCCGATCTCGGCCTCGATCAGCCCTTCTTCGTGCAGTTCTGGCATTTCCTGGTCAACGCCGCGCAGGGCGAGTTTGGTCTGAGCCTGCGCCAGGGTTCCAAGGTGTCCAGCCTGATCGCGGAGCGTTTCCCGGCGACGCTGGAGCTGGCCCTGGTGGCCGCCATGCTGGCGTTGGTGGTCGGCATTCCGATGGGGGTGTACGCCGCCCTGAAACGGGGCACCTTCACCAGCCAGGTGTTCATGACCATTTCCCTGCTGGGCGTGTCACTGCCGACCTTCCTGATCGGCATCCTGCTGATCCTGGTGTTCGCCGTGAACCTGGGCTGGTTCCCGAGCTTCGGTCGTGGCGAGGTCACGGAAATCGGGGGGTGGACCACCGGGCTGCTGAGCGCCAAGGGTTGGCATCACATCACGCTGCCCGCCATCACACTGGCCATCTTCCAGCTGACACTGATCATGCGGCTGGTGCGTGCCGAGATGCTGGAGGTGCTGCGCACCGACTACATCAAGTTTGCCCGGGCCCGCGGTCTGACCAACCGTGCCGTGCACTTCGGCCATGCGCTGAAGAACACGCTGGTCCCGGTCATGACCATTACCGGGTTGCAGCTGGGCGGTCTGATCGCCTTTGCCATCATCACCGAAACGGTGTTCCAATGGCCGGGCATGGGCTTGCTGTTCATTCAGGCCGTGACCTTTGCCGATATTCCGGTGATGGCCGCCTACCTGTGCCTGATCGCGTTGATCTTCGTCGTGATCAACCTGATCGTTGACCTGCTGTACTTTGCCGTCGATCCGCGCCTGCGCGTGGAGAAGGCGGGCGGACACTGAGCCGGTGACATCCATGCTCTCCCCACGCATTCGGGCCCATGGGCGGGCCTTTGCCCACATTGCCGAGTTCCATCCCGAGCTGACGGCGCTGCGGCGTGATCTGCATGCGCATCCCGAAATCGGATTCGAGGAGCACTACACCGCGCGTCGCGTGGTGGAGGCGCTGAAGGTTTGTGGGGTGGACGAAGTCCATACCGGTATCGGTCGCACGGGGGTCGTGGCGGTCATTCATGGTCGGCAACGCACCAGCGGTCGCATGATCGGGCTGCGGGCGGACATGGATGCCCTGCCCATGACCGAGCACAACGACTTCGCCTGGAAGTCCAGCCGTCCGGGGATGATGCACGGTTGCGGTCACGACGGCCACACGGCGATGCTGGTGGGTGCCGCACGCTACCTGGCCGAGACTCGGCAGTTCGACGGCACGGCCGTGTTGATCTTCCAGCCGGGCGAAGAGGGCTTTGCCGGCGCCAAGGCCATGATCGAGGACGGCCTGTTCGAGCGTTTTCCGGTTCAGTCGGTCTATGCGATGCACAACTGGCCGCAGATGAAGCCGGGTACCGTGGGCATCAATCCCGGCCCCATGATGGCGGCGGCCGATCGCATCACGATCGAGGTGTCCGGCAAGGGCGGGCATGGCGCGCACCCCTACCTGACCGTGGACCCGGTGCTGGTGTCCGCGCACATCATCACGGCCGTGCAGAGCATCGTCTCGCGCAACGTGCGCGCCATCGACAGCGCGGTCATCAGCCTGTGCTCGATGCAGGCCGGTGACCCGGGGGCCTTCAGTGTGGTGCCCGGCAAGGCTACTATGGTCGGGACGGTGCGCACCTTCAACCCCGACATCCAGAGCCTGGTGGAGCGTCGCCTGGCCGAGGTCTGTTCCGGGGTGGCCATGGGCCTGGGCGCCACCGCCCATGTCCAGTACGACCGGGTCTATCCGGCCACCATCAATTCGGCGCCCGAAGCGCGCTTTGCCGCCGACGTGGCTCAGCGTCTGCTGGGGCACGAACATGTCGTCCGTGACATGGAGCCGAGCATGGGGGCCGAGGACTTTTCCTTCATGCTGCAGGTCAAGCCCGGTGCCTACCTGCGGCTGGGGCAGGGCGGCGAGGGCAGTTGCATGCTGCACAACAGCCGCTACGACTTCAATGACGAGGTGCTGCCCCTGGGGGCGGCGCTGCATGCCGGACTCATCGAGCAAGGCATGCCGTTGTCTGGTGCCACCGACTGAGGCACCGGTTTTCCGGTTTCGTTTGACGTTTTTCCACCAACGACAAGGAGCGATCGATGAATTTCAAGCAGACACTGTCCGCCGCCCTCGTGGCTACCGCGCTGGCGACCCTGGGCACGGCGTCCGCCCAGACGGTGCGCATCGGCAACCAGGGCGATGCGCTGTCGATGGATCCGCACTCGCTCAATGAATCGCTGCAGCTGAGCGTGACCGGCAACGTCTACGAGCCGCTGGTCACGCGCGACAAGGACCTGAACCTCATTCCTGCGCTGGCCACTGGCTGGAAGCAGACCTCGCCGACGGTCTGGCGCTTCGAGCTGCGTAAGGGCGTCCAGTTCCACGACGGCACGCCTTTCACCGCCGATGACGTCCTCTTCAGCATCGCGCGCGCCTCAGGTGATGGGTCGGACATGCGCACCTACACCAACGACATCAAGGAGGTGCGCAAGATCGACAGCCACACGGTCGAGATCGAGACCAAGGCACCCTTTCCCATCCTGCCCGCCCAGCTCTCGTTCCTGTACATCATGAGCAAGAAGTGGTCGGAGGAGAACCAGGCCACGCGCCCGGTGGACCGCCGCAAGGGCGTGGAGAACGCAGCCTCTTTCCGCGCCAATGGCACGGGGCCGTTCCGGTTGCGCGAGCGCCAGCCCAACGTCAAGACCAGCTTTGTCCGCAACGGCAACTACTGGGGCAAGATCGAGGGCAATGTCGTCAATGTGGAATACACGCCGATCGGCAACGACGCCACCCGTGTGGCGGCACTGCTGTCCGGTCAGGTGGACGTGATCGAGCCTGTGCCTGTTCAGGACGTGGCCCGCATCAATGCAGGCGGCAAGGCCAAGGTCATGCAAGGGCCGGAACTGCGCTGGATTTTCCTGGGCATGGACCAGAAGCGCGACGAACTGCTGTACTCGAACGTCAAGGGCAAGAACCCGTTCAAGGACAAGCGTGTTCGTCAGGCCTTCTACCAGGCCATCGATATCAACGGCATCCAGAAGAACGTGATGCGCGGTGCCGCCACGCCGGCTGCGCTGCTGATCGGTCCCGGGGTCAGCGGCTATGACGCCTCGATTGACAAGCGTCTGCCCTACGACGTCGAGGCGGCCAAGAAGCTCCTGGCCGATGCGGGCTATCCCAACGGCTTCGAGGTGGGCATGAACTGCCCGAACGACCGCTATGTCAACGACTCCAACGTCTGCCAGGCGGTGGCGTCGAACCTGGCCCGCATTGGCGTCAAGGTGAACCTGCAGGCCGAGACCAAGGGCACCTACTTCCCCAAGATCCTGCGTCGCGACACCAGCTTCTACCTGCTGGGCTGGTCGCCGTCGACCTATGACGCCCACAACGTGCTCAACGCCATCATCCGCTGCGTGGACGACAAGGGCGCCGGCCAGTTCAACCTGGGTTCGTACTGCAACCCGAAGGTGGACGAGCTGACGCTGAAGATCGCGTCCGAGACCGATCAGGCCAAGCGCAACGCGATGATCAAGGAGGCCTACACCATCCATTCGGAAGACATCGGGCACCTGCCGCTGCACCAGCAGGCACTGGCCTGGGGCGTCGGCAACAACGTCCAGCTGATCCAGCGGGCCGACAACCAGATGCCCTTCCGCTACATGTCGGTCAAGTAAGTTCCGCGCCTCTCCGTCGCCGG
>JAJPEW010000043.1 GCA_021166755.1 Hydrogenophaga sp.
GGCGTCGGCCGGGTCCCATTTGGCATCGGACACGAACTTGTAGATGTATTCGCCACGGGCGTCGTCACCCATGTAGGCCACCACCGGCTGGCCGGCGCTCACGCGGGCGAAGGTAATGTTCTCATGGCCCATGCGGCCCAGGGCCGTGCGCTTGCGCAGCGCGGCCTTGCTGTTGTAGGGGTCGAGCTCCACCACATAGCCGAAGGTGTTCATCTCGTTGCGGTAGTCTTCCTTGGCCGAGGCACCGATGGCGCTGTTGTTCCAGCGCACATACTGGTCCTGCGGCCCGGCGCTCTCCCAGCCGTGGCGGCTGGCCGCGCCGGCTTTGCGGCCGTAGCGGTTCAGGGCTTGAACCTGTTTGTCCTTCTTGCGGGCGTCGTCGTCTTTGGCGTCGCGGAAGAAGTAGCCAAACCAGTTCTCTTCGCCGGACACGTACGTTCCCCAGGGGGTCTTGCCGGAGCCACAGTTGTTCAGCGTGCCGCGTGCCTTGGTGGCGGTGGCGTCGTATTTGGTCACCAGATGCTCGCTTCCGCGGGCGGGGCCATGGATCTCGGCCTCGGTCATGGTGGTGATGCGACGGTTGAAGGCCGAGGCCGGCTTGTAGGACCAGCGCTTGCCATCGGACTGCACCTCGACCACGCTCAGGCCGTGGATCATCAGTTCCTTGTCGACCTCTGCCGCAGGGCGGGGCAGGGATGCCTTGCCACCGTCGGCATGGATGAAGAAGGACGTGAGTTTCTCGTCGGTGGTGGCCTCGTGGTTCATGGCCAGCAAACCCCGCAGCGCCGCCGTGGTCGACGGCTTGCCCTGGGCATCCAGCCCGAACCATTCGATACCGTCGTGGTGGTCGCCAGCACGCTGGTCGAAGGCGGTGTCGGTGCCGTCGTTGCGGAAGGCCGGTGCCTGCGGGGTCAGCGGGTCGCCCAGGGCATAGATGATCTGGGCGCTGTAGCCTTCAGGCACCACCACTTTGTCCAGGGTGTGCTTGGCCACGGCCTTGAAGCCCAGCTGGTTCACCGGGTTGGCCGGTCCCTGGCCACCAGTGGCGGCACAGCCGGTCAGGGTCGCGGCGCCCACGGCGGTACCCGCCAGACCGGCGCCCCTGAAGAGCTCACGGCGGCTCAGGCGCGATTGAAGCACCTGCTCGATGTGCGGGTTGGCGGTGGTGTTGGAATCTTCGACGTTGAAGACGTCGTGCGGACGGGTGTGCTCAGTGGTCACAGTCATGCCTCGTGGGTTGAACAGAAAACCCGCGAAGCATCCGTGAACTGTGTGAAACCGCCGTGACAGCTTGGCGGTGCTGGTGTGACAGTCAGTCCGGACGGTCGCTCTGGACCGGTGCCTCAGGCTCGGTGTCCATGAAGCTGTCCCGGTAGGTAAAGTAGATGGACGTGTGGAACATCGCAGCCATCAGCAGAGACGCGGGCAGGATGACGATCTGCAGGGCCTGAGCGCCGCCCACGGCCGCGGCAATGCCGGTCACCAGGTTGCCGACCACCACCAGCACCAGACCCCAGCCCAGCAGGTAGACCAGCATGGCCCATTTGTTGGCCCAGCAGGCCGCCAGACTGAAGAACAGCGCCTTGACAGGCGGCACCCCATGCCAGTGCACCAGGGCCGGTGCGTGCCAGAAGGCCATCGACACCGGGGTGTAAAACACCAGGGCCAGCAGCAATGCGGTGCTGCGCTGCTGCAGCGCCGCCTGCAGCTCCTCGGTGCTGGGGTCGTCAACCGTCGTCAGAGGACCGATGGCATCGCCCGCCATGACCGACACCAGCAGCAGAATGACGGCTACCGCTATGGCGTACCCTGCACCCAGCAGCAACAGTTGCCGCACCCGGTCCCGGGGGCCACGCAAACCCGTCACCAGCATCGAGGGCATGGGAAACCGGCCGCTGTCCGCCTCCCGGGTCGCCGCCATCAGGCCCAGATTGACCATGGGCATCAGCGTGAGCACCAGGGCCACGCCCAGGGCAGGGATCACCGACAGCAGTGACGCCAGCATCATGAACATGAAGAACAGGCCCGCCAGTGCCAGGGGCTGTCGCAGGAAAGTCTTCCAGCCCAGGCGGATCCAGGACCAGCCGGTGCGTGCAGGGAAGATGTTCAGGCGCATGGCTCAGGCCGTGACAGGCGCTGCGTCGAGCAGCGGAACCGAGAGGTCTGGCAGGCGCGCCAGACGGGCACGCAGCACCCGCTCGAAGTGCCCCGGATCGTGGGGCTTGAGCATGGCGGCGTCGCGCGGCAGGTACCAGTCCCACAGGCGCGAGAGCCAGAAACGCAGCGCGCCGGCACGCAACATGGCCGGCAGCAGCTGGCGCTCGGCCGATGTGAGAGGCCTGACCGCCTGGTAGGCCGCCAGCATGGCCTGTGCGCGGGTCTCGTCATGCTGACCGTCGTCGTCGCCCTCGGCATGGACGATGCACCAGTCGTTCAGGCACACCGCCAGATCGAACAGGAAGGTGTCCCAGCCGGCAAAGTAGAAGTCGAAGAAGCCGCTGAGGCGACCGTCCTCGAACATCACGTTGTCGCGGAACAGGTCGGCGTGGATGGGGCCACGGGGCAGGGCGGTGTAGGCGGGCAGGGCGGCCACATGATTCTGGTAGGCCAGCTCGGCAGTCAGCAGGTCTCGCTGGCTCGCGGCCAGGTGTGGCAACACCACGGGCACAGTGTCATTCCACCAGTTCAGTCCCCGCAGGTTGGGCTGCTGCAAGCCGAAGTCCTGCCCGGCCAGGTGCATGCGCGCCAGCATGTCCCCCACCGCCTGGCAATGGCCAGCCGTCGGCGACAGTTCGCTGCGGCCGCGCAGCTTCTCCACCACCGCCGCCGGCTTGCCTTGCACCGTGTGCAGGATCTCGCCGCTGCCATCGGCCACGGGGCCGGGCACCGGGATGCCTTTGCGGGCCAGGTGCTGCATCAGCCGCAGGTAGAAGGGCAACTGGTCGAAACCCAGCCGCTCGAATACTGTCAGCACGTGCTCGTGGGCCACCCCATCGGTGACGCAGGTGATGAAATAGTTGGTGTTCTCGATGCCGCCCTGGATGCCCCGCAGCTCCGTCAGCGTACCCAGGCCCAGTTTCTCGGCCAGCGCGGCGGCTTCCCCGAAGGGGACTTCTGTGTAGACAGCCATGGCAAGCGGTGAAGGGTGATCAGAAAGACAGCAGACGCCAGCGGCTGCGCCCGGTATTGGCCGATGAGCCGCTGTTGGCGTCGCTCATGTCCTCACCGCCGCGGGCCGGGGCCACCTCATAGCTGGGTGCGCCATTCTTGGGCTGCACCGTGATGTTGCGGGTCTGTCCGCCGACACGCAATTCATCGATGCGGCTGCCGGCATCCTCGTGGCTGATGCGCTCGATGCGTTCATTCGGCCCGCTGGTCTGGGCGCTGTTGTCCGCCGCATGGGTCGCGGCGGGCGCGGCCTGTGCCAGGGCAATGAGGGGCAGGCCAGCCAGCCCCAGCACGAGAGCGGCAGACCGGATGGACGAGGTGAGTTGACGTGCGCACATCCCGCCATTGTAGGGTGATGGCCGGATGACGACAGACCGGTGGCCAGCCGTTTCCCCCACAATCGCCGCATGTCTGACGAAAAAAAGCCCACCCCGCGCCTGCTGCTTGTTGACGGGTCGAGTTACCTCTACCGCGCCTTTTTTGCCGGCGGCGATGCCATGAGCACCACCTTGCCCGATGGCAGGGTGCAGAAAACCGGTGCGATCCGCATCATCATCAACATGATGCAGAAGTTGCGCAGCGACTATCCGTCGCTGTATGCGGCCTGCGTTTTCGACGCCAAGGGGCCGACCTTCCGCGACGCTCTGTACCCTGAGTACAAGGCCCAGCGCAGCCCCATGCCCGATGACTTGCGCAGCCAGATCGAGCCCATCCACGAGGTCATCCGCCTCAGCGGCTGGCCGGTGCTGGATGTACCGGGTGTGGAAGCGGACGACGTGATCGGTACCCTGGCCATGACGGCCGCCCGGCAGGGCATCGAGGTGCTCATCAGCAGCGGCGACAAGGACCTGACGCAGCTGGTCAACGAGCACATCACTATCATCGACACGATGAGCGGCAAGGTGCGCGATCTGGCGGGGGTCGAGGCCGAGTTCGGCGTGCCGGCCCGGCTGATGCTGGACTACCAGATGCTGGTGGGTGACCCGGTGGACAACGTCCCGGGTGTGCACAAGGTGGGCCCGAAGACCGCGGTGAAGCTCTTGCAGGAATACGGCTCGGTCGACAACCTGGTGGCGCAGGCCGGCCAGGTCAAGGGCGCGGTGGGCGAGAACCTGCGTCAGGCGCTGGACTGGCTGCCCATCGGTCGCCAGCTGCTGACCATCAAGACCGACTGCGATCTTGACGGCTGGGTGCCCGGCCTGCCGGCGCTGGACTCGGTGCGCATGGGCGAGCCGCAGAAGGAGCCGCTGCGCACGTTCTACGAAACCTATGGCTTCAAGGGCCTGGCCAAGGCGCTGGGCGGAGGCGAAGCGGCGACGCCGGCACCCGCTGTGGCCCCGGGCGGCACCGACGACCTGTTTGCCGAGCCAGCCGCCGCCGCACCACGCGCGAGCAACCTGGCCTACGACACCCTCCTCACGTGGGACGCCTTCGACCGCTGGTTGGCGAAGATCGAAGCCGCCGATCTGGTGGCCATCGACACCGAGACCACTTCGCTGGACGAGATGGTGGCGCAGATCGTGGGCATCAGCTTCAGCGTCACCCCGGGCGAAGCCGCCTACGTCCCGCTCAAACACGAAGGCCCGGACGCCCCCGCGCAGCTGCCGCTGGAAGAGGTGCTGGCCCGCCTCAAGCCCTGGCTGGAGAACCCGGCTCAGCACAAGCTCGGCCAGCACATCAAGTACGACCGCCATGTGTTCGCCAACCATGGCATCGAGGTGCAGGGCTATGTGCACGACACCATGCTGCAGAGCTACGTGCTGGAGGTGCACAAGCCGCACGGCCTGGAGAGCCTGGCCGAGCGACATCTGGGCCGCAAGGGCATCAGCTACGAGGATCTGTGCGGGAAGGGTGCGCACCAGATTCCCTTTGCCCAGGTCGATGTGGCCAAGGCGGCCGAGTATTCCTGCGAAGACAGTGACATGACTCTGGATGTGCACCGTGTGCTGTGGCCGCAGCTGCAGGCCGATGCCCGGTTGAAGTTCATCTATGAGCTGGAGATTGCCAGCAGCGAGGCGCTGTACCGCATCGAACGCAATGGTGTTCTGATCGATGCCCCCACGCTGGCCAGGCAGAGCCACGAGTTGGGCCAGCGCATCTTTGCGCTGGAGCAGGAAGCCTACGAGATTGCCGGTCAGCCCTTCAACCTGTCGTCACCCAAGCAGCTGGGCGAAATCTTCTTCGACAAGCTGGGCCTGCCGGTCATCAAGAAGACCGCCACCGGTGCGCGCAGCACCGACGAAGAAGTGCTGGAAAAGCTGGCCGAGGACTACCCGCTGCCCGCCAAGATCCTGGAGCACCGCAGCCTGATCAAGCTCAAGGGCACCTACACCGACAAGCTGGCGCAGCTGGCCCTGCCACGCACCGGCCGTGTGCATACCCACTACGCCCAGGCGGTGGCGGTGACCGGGCGTCTGTCCAGCAACGACCCCAACCTGCAAAACATCCCCATCCGCACCGCCGAGGGCCGCAAGGTGCGCGAAGCCTTCGTGGCCGCACCGGGCCATGTGATTGCCAGCGCCGACTACTCGCAGATCGAGCTGCGCATCATGGCCCACCTCAGCGATGACACGGCCTTGATGCGCGCCTTTCACGAAGGACTGGATGTGCACCGGGCCACCGCGGCCGAGGTGTTCGGCATCAAGCCTGAAGAGGTGAGCAGCGAGCAGCGCCGCTATGCCAAGACCATCAACTTCGGCCTGATCTACGGCATGGGCACCTTCGGGCTGGCCAAATCGCTGGGTATCGAAAACGCCGCCGCCAAGACCTACATCGACCGTTACTTCGCCCGGTTTGCCGGGGTCAAGCAGTACATGGACGATACCCGCGCCCTGGCCAAGCAGAACGGCTTCGTGGAAACCGTCTTCGGTCGCCGGCTGGTGCTGCCCGACATCAGGAACGCCAAGGGCGCCAAACTGGCCGCGCTGGAGCGGCAGGCCATCAACGCGCCCATGCAGGGCACGGCGGCCGACCTGATTAAGCTGGCCATGGTGGCGGTGCAGAAGGCGCTGGATGACCAGGGCAAGGCCACCCGGATGATCATGCAGGTGCACGACGAACTGGTGTTCGAGGTGCCAGAGGCCGAGGTGGACTGGCTGCGCACCGAGATCCCACGCCTGATGGCCGGGGTCGCGCAGCTGAAGGTGCCGCTGCTGGCCGAGGTCGGGGTGGGGCCGAACTGGGAGCAGGCCCATTGAACTTTCGCCGCCCGCATGGGTCGGCTCGGTTTCTCAGCCAACCATGGAGACACGCCTCATGCTCAACCTGACACAGACCCAGGACCTCTCGGCCTTGCTGCCCGGCCAGTCCACCGAGGCCGGCGCCACGCGCCGCACCGCGCTCAAGGCCGCGCTGGGGGTGGGCTATGCCGCCTCGACCTTGCCCACCCTGGCCCAGACCGCCATCAAGACCTCCGCCGACGGACTGACCGTGGGAGAGGTCACCATTGACGTCAATGGCTTCGGCATGCCGGCCTACCGGGCCGCGCCGGCGGGCAAGACCGGTTTGCCGGTGGTGCTGGTGCTTTCCGAGATCTTCGGTGTTCACGAGTACATCGCCGACACCACCCGGCGCTTTGCGCGAGCCGGTTACCTGGCCATCGCGCCGGAACTTTTTGTCCGGCAGGGAGATGCGCAAAGCTACGGCGAAATGGCCCGGTTGATGGCGGAGGTGATCTCCAAGGTGCCCGATGCCCAGGTGATGGGGGATCTGGATGCGACGGTTCGCTGGGCGGCCGCCAACGGTGGCGACACCGCCAAGCTCGGCGTCACCGGCTTTTGCTGGGGAGGGCGACAGACCTGGCTGTATGCCGCTCACAATCCGGCGGTCAAGGCCGGTGTGGCCTGGTACGGGCGCCTGGTCGGGCAGAACACCGAACTGACGCCCCGCCATCCCGTGGACGTGGCCGGGCGGCTGCACGGCCCGGTGCTGGGGCTCTACGGCAGCGCGGACACCGGCATCCCGCTTGACACGGTTGATAAGATGAAAGTGGCTTTGGCGTCCGGCAACGCGGCGTCCAGGGCCTCGACCTTTGTGGTGTACCCTGAGGCCCCGCATGCCTTCCATGCCGATTACCGGCCCAGTTTCCGCAAGGAGCCCGCCGAAGACGGCTGGAGGCGGGCGTTGGCATGGTTCTCGCAACACGGGGTGGGTTGACGGCTGTCGTCCCTGTTCCCGTCCAGGGGGCCGCTCATGCGGCCCTTTTTCGTTCTTGTTCTTCCGCACATGATCCTTCTTGCCATCCTTGTTGGAACCGTGGCCGCCGGTGTCGGCAGTGTCTGGCTGGCGGCCCTGCTGGGCATGGCCATGCTGGCGCGCTTCACCCAGCACATGCTCAGCCTGGCTGCGGGCGCCCTGATGGCCACCGCCTTCATGCACCTGCTGCCCGAGGCCTTCGAGAGTGAGGCCAGTGCGCATGAGCTGTTTGCACTGCTGCTGGCGGGGCTGGTGTTCTTCTTTCTGCTCGACAAAGCCGAACTGTGGCACCACGGCCACGAGCACCACCACGGGGACAGTGCGCACGAAGGTCACGAGCACCACCACCACCATCATCACCACGAGCAGGGCGCC
>JAJPEW010000050.1 GCA_021166755.1 Hydrogenophaga sp.
GCCCAGGTCCTGCAGGTTGGGCAGGCCGTCCAGCATGAAGATCCGGTCCATCAGCCAGTCGGCGTGCTTCATTTCGCCGATGGATTCCTCGTATTCCTTCTTGGCCAGCTTGTCCAGGCCCCAGTGCTTGAGCATGCGGTAGTGGACGAAGTACTGGTTGATGGCCGTGAGCTCGTTCTTGAGCTGGGCCTGCAGATGGGCAATGGCTTGCTGGTCGCCTTTCATGGGTCGACTCCTTTCAGTGTGTGTTGTGGTCGATTGTGCTTGCAGGTGCAGCGTCTGTGAACCATGGATCCACGGGGCAGATTCATTCAAATGGCACCGCGCAGGGTTGCACCAGCGGTTGCAAACGGTGCACGTCCACCGGCTGGCACAGGCCCGTGCCCACCGACACGAGGGCCGCCGTGCCACTGGCCACGCCCCAGGTAAAGGCTTCCTTGAGGGCCTTGCCTTGCTGCAGCGCCCACACCATGCCGCCCACGAAGCTGTCGCCTGCCCCCACCGCACTGGACACCGTCACCGGCAAGGCCGGGGTGGTCCACGCTTCGTCCGCCGTCATCAGCGTGGCGCCCAGGTGGCCCAGGGTCAGCGCCACCACCTCGGCCTGACCCTGTTGCACCAGGACCCTGGCGGCGGCGTGCCAGGCACTCGCGTCCTCCAGCGGGCGTCCACACAGGTCGGACAATTCGCGCAGGTTGGGCTTGACCATGTAGACCCCGGCCTCCAGGGCGGCTTTCAGGGGGGCACCGGAGGTGTCCAGCACCAGGCGGCCGCCCCTGGCCCGCACCCGCCGGGCCAGTTGCGCGTAGAAGTCCACCGGCACACCCGGTGGCAGGCTGCCGCTGGCCACCACCCAGGCCGGAAACGGATCCAGGGTGTCGACCATTGACAACGCGGCCAGCCACTCGGGCTCGGTCAGGGTGGGCCCCGGCATCACGAAGCGGAACTCGCTCCCGCTGCGGGTTTCGTGGACGGTGAAGCTCACGCGGGTCTCCTCACCGATGGCCAGAAAACGCACGTCCAGGCCCTCGGCGCGCATGCGCTGCTCCAGCCAGTGACCGGTCGGTCCGCCCTGGGGGCACAGGCTCAGGCAGCGCCCGCCCAGCCGGGTGAGCACGCGGGCCACGTTGACTCCGCCACCGCCAGCATCGTGCAGGGTCGGCCCGCAGCGCAGCTTGTGGGTCGGCACGACCTGCTCCGTGTCGGTGGCCAGGTCGACCGACGGGTTCATGGTCAGGCACAGGATCGGGTGGGCGGTGGCGGTGGTACTCATGCGGCGTTTGTACCGCAAACCCGGGCGCGCTCGCCGCCCTCGTCAGCGCAGGTGCTTGACCTTGCGTGCCAGAAAAGCGTCGCTGATCTTCAATCCCCGCGGCCCGGGCTGCACGGTGAAGTGCTCACCGGCCGACAGGGTGCCCGGCACCTCGACCGCCAGATAGAAACCGCAGGCCGCGTGCTGCACCATCAGGCGCGCCGCAGCGCCAAAACCCATGACCTCGGTGAACTTGAAGCACGGCTCCCGGGGTGCCGTTACCCGCAGGGTGCAGTGCGGAAACTGAAGGCGGTCGCCCACCCAGACCTCGGACTCGATCAAGCTTTCGATGCTCAGGTTCTCGCCCAGGAAGCCCCAGGGCAAGGCCTCGTCAAACAGGCTGACCCCGGCCGCGCGCCGCGCCTCGTGCCACATGGGGTAGTGCCCGGCAGGGTAGGCGTAGACGGCCTTGTGCAGGCCCCCATGAACGCTCAGGTCGGCCTGTTCATCGCCCGCCAGGCCCAGCGCACCCACCCCGACAGTTCCATCGACCGCCCGTTTGCCGATGGCCGACAGCACCGTTCTGCCACCGGCGCGCAGCGGGCGGGCGCCACCGATATTGACACTGAGCACCCGCACGCAGGGTCGCCTCAATCGCGCATCAGGGCTTCGATTTCGGCCGCGTCCACCGGCACGCCGCGCGTGATCAGCTCGCAGCCGGCAGGGGTGACCACAGCGTCGTCCTCGATGCGGATGCCGATGTTCCAGAAGTGCTTGGGCACGTCGGCGGCCGGGCTCACGTACAGGCCAGGCTCGATGGTCAGCACCATGCCGGGGCGCAGGATGCGGCTGGGCCGGTCCTTGATCAGCTCGCCCGACAGCGGGTCCTTGCGTTCGCTGAGCTGGCCCACCTCGCTGGGTTCCACGTAGCTGCCGCAGTCGTGCACATCCAGCCCCAGCCAGTGACCGGTGCGGTGCATGTAGTGCCGGAAGTAGTGGCGCTTTTCGATCACGTCATCCAGGTGACCCACATCGTTGCGGTTGAGCAGGCCCAGGTCCAGCATGCCCTGCGCCAGCACGCGCACCGTGGCATCGTGCGGATCGATGAACCGGTTGCCGGGTCGCGTGGCCTCGACGGCAGCCGCCTGGCTCGCCAGCACCAGGTCGTACAGATCCCGTTGGGGACCGGTGAATTTTCCGTTGGCAGGGAAGGTCCGGGTGATGTCGCTGGCGTAGCCATCCAGCTCGCAGCCGGCGTCGATCAGCACCAGCTCGCCGTCGCGCACAGGGGCGTTGTCGGCGCGGTAGTGCAGCACGCAGGCATTGGCACCGGCGGCCACGATGGAGCCATAGGCCGGGTATTGCGAGCCGTGCTGGCGGAACTCGTGCAGCAGCTCGGCGTCCAGGTGGTACTCGCGCACGTCTTCCCCTGCGCGGATCATGCGCGCGCAGCGCTGCATCGCGCGGATGTGGGCCTGGGCACTGATCTGCGCCGCCCGCTTCATCACGTCGATCTCGTGTGCGTCCTTGACCAGGCGCATCTCGTCCAGGATGCCGCACAGGTCACGCTGAGCGTCCGGGCACAGCGCGCCATAGCGCACCCGCGCCCGCACCTTCTGCAGCCACCCGTCGATGCGGCCCTCCAGCCCGGCATGGATCGCAAACGGGTACCAGACCGTGCTTCGGTTTTCCAGCAGGTGGGGCAGCCGGGCCTCCAGCTCGTCCACCGAAAAAGCCTCATCGACCCCCAGCGCCGCCGGAGCGGCCTGGGGACCCAGGCGGATGCCGTCCCAGATCTCCCGCTCCAGATCCTTGGGCTGGCAGAACAGGGTGGTGTGCCCCTCGGCGGTGATCACCAGCCAGGCCCGCGGTTCGGTGAAGCCGGTCAGGTAGTAGAAGTAGCTGTCGAAGCGGAACAGGTACTCGCTGTCGCGGTTGCGCGTGCGCTCGGGGGCGGTGGGAATGATGGCGATGCCACCGGCGCCGAGCTGGGCGGCCACGCGGGCGCGGCGACTGGCGTACAAGTCGTAAGAGGTCTGGTGGTCCATGCCTCACATTGTGAAGCTTTTGTTGCCTCTGGTCAGGCGGGGCAGGGATATCCCCGGTGGGCTCCTCGTCAGTGATTGAGTGCCGCCAGCCGCTCTGGCGTGCCCACATCGGTCCATGCGCCGTGGTAGATCTCGGCGCTCACCAGGCCTGCGTCCATGGCGCGGCGCAGCACCGGCGCCAGCGGCGCCGCCGTGCCTTGCGGATTGCCAGGCAGGATGTCGCACCAGGGTGCCTCGAACAAGGCCCGCCGATACAGGCCGATGGTGCTGAAGGTCCAGCGGGGTGCCTCATCGGTGTTGAGGGCCAGGCCCTCGCCAGACAGACCGAAATCGCCTCGCGGGTTGTGCTCGGGGTTGGGCACCAGCCACAGGTGGGCCAGCCGCGTGCCCGCCGCAAAACGCCGCACCGCCTCTTCGGTGAAATCGAACCCGGGCACGAACACGTCGCCAGCGGTCACCCAGAAGATGTCACCGAGCAGGGGCAACGCGCGCACGATGCCACCCGCCGTCTCCAGGGCATAGCCGAAGTCCTGTCCTTCGTGTGAGTACACCAGGTCCGTGTCCGGATGATGGGCCGCCCAAGGCGCCATCGTCGATGGAATCTGGTCACCCAGCCAGGCCGTGTTGATCACGAAGCGGCGCAGGCCCGCCGCGTGCAGGGCATCCATCGGCCACTGCATGAGCGGCTTGCCCTGCACGGACAACAGGGGCTTGGGTGTGTGATCCGTCAGTGGACGCATGCGCATGCCCCGTCCGGCCGCCAGGACCATGGCCACCAGATCGCCTGCCAAGCCGCTTGTGTTGTTCATGCCAAACCCCCTCTCCTTTTGCCCCGGATTATTCCCCAGCCGGCCCTCCTCAGCCCTGGTTCGGCCCCGCCCGATAAAATCAGGGGTTTTGGCGCCCACGCGCCCCACCCCTCGTCTCCAAATCGCCCGCCCATGTCCGACGCCACCACCCCCGTTTCTGTTCCGGCCCCCGCCGCCGTCACGCCCCAGGTCATGGCCAATGCCATCCGAGCCCTGGCCATGGATGCGGTGCAGGCCGCCAACTCCGGGCACCCCGGCGCGCCCATGGGCATGGCCGACATGGCGGTGGCCCTGTGGGGTCGTCACCTGCGCCACAACCCGGCCAACCCGTCATGGGCCGACCGTGACCGTTTCGTGCTGTCCAACGGCCACGCGTCGATGCTGATCTACGCGCTGCTGCACCTGAGTGGCTACAAGCTGCCGATCGAGGAACTCAAGGCCTTCCGCCAGCTCGGCAGCAAGACCGCCGGTCATCCCGAGGTCGGTCACACCCCGGGTGTCGAGACCACCACCGGCCCCCTGGGCCAGGGCATCACCAACGCGGTGGGCATGGCGCTGGCCGAGAAGCTGCTGGCCGCCGAGTTCAACCGCACCGTTGGCGATGTTCATCACGCCATCGTCGACCACCGCACCTACGTGTTCCTGGGCGACGGCTGCCTGATGGAAGGCATCAGCCACGAGGCCGTGGCCCTGGCCGGCGCCTGGAAACTCAACAAGCTGATCGCGCTGTACGACGACAACGGCATCTCCATCGACGGCCAGGTCGCGCCCTGGTTCATCGACGACACGCCCAAGCGCTTCGAGGCCTGCGGCTGGAACGTGATCCGCGCCGTCGACGGCCACGACGCCGACGCCGTGGACCGTGCCATTGCCGATGCGAAGAACAGCGCCGACAAGCCCACGCTGATCGTCTGCAAGACGGCCATTGGCAAGGGCAGCCCCAACCGCGCCAACACCGCCAAGGCCCATGGCGAGCCGCTGGGCAAGGACGAGATCGCCCTCACCCGCGAAGCCCTGGGCTGGAGCCACGAGCCTTTCAAGATTCCCAAGGACGTCTACGCCGCCTGGGACGCCAAGGCCGCCGGCAAGGCCCTGGAAGCCGCCTGGAACGACAAATTCAAAGCCTACAAGGCCGCTTTCCCGGAGCTGGCCAAGGAATTCCTGCGCCGCATGAAGGGCGAGCTGCCCAAGGCCTTCCATCAGGTGGCCGTCAACGCCGCCGTTGAAGCCCACACCAAGGCCGAGACCGTGGCCAGCCGCAAGGCCAGCCAGATCGCGCTGGAGCACTTCACCGCGGCCCTGCCCGAGCTGCTGGGCGGTTCGGCCGACCTGACCGGTTCCAACCTGACCAACACCAAGTCGACCCCCAACCTGCGCTTTGACCTGGCCGGGGACGTCGTCAAGAACGAGGCCGGTGTGGGTGGCCGCCACATCAACTACGGCGTGCGCGAGTTCGGCATGGCCGCCATCATGAACGGCGTCGCCCTGCACGGCGGCTACATCCCCTACGGCGGCACCTTCCTGACTTTCAGCGACTACAGCCGCAACGCCATCCGCATGGCCGCGCTGATGAAGCAGCGCGTGGTGCACGTGTTCACCCACGACTCCATCGGCCTGGGCGAAGACGGCCCGACGCACCAGTCGATCGAGCATGTGGCCAGCCTGCGCCTGATCCCCAACCTGGACGTCTGGCGCCCGGCAGACACCGCCGAGACCGCGGTGGCCTGGGCCGTGGCCTTGCAAAACGCCACCCGCCCGACGGCCCTGTGCCTGTCGCGCCAGAACCTGCCCTACGCACCCAAGAGCGACCTGTCGGACATCAGCAAGGGTGCCTATGTGCTGTCCGAGCCGTCCGATCTGGGCCTGAAGAAGAAGGCACAGGCGGTGATCATCGCCACCGGCTCCGAGGTGCAGCTGGCGCTCAAGGCCCAGGAAGCCCTCGCCAGGGAGCACAAGATCGCGGTGCGCGTGGTCTCCATGCCCAGCACCACCACCTTCGACCGCCAGGACGCTGCCTACAAGGCCGCCGTGCTGCCGGCCGGTCTGCCGCGTGTGGCGGTGGAAATGGGCTCGACCGACGGCTGGTGGAAGTACGGTGTCGCCGCCGTGGTCGGTATCGACACGTACGGCGAATCGGCGCCCGCCCCGGTCCTGTTCGAGCATTTCGGTTTCACGCCGGCCAATGTGGTGGACACCGTCCGCACCGTGCTGGCCAGGTAAGGTTTCCCTTTCATTCTTTTTCATCCATCCACAGGAGCTGAGGACATGGCTATCAAAGTCGGTATCAACGGTTTCGGCCGCATCGGTCGCAACGTGCTGCGCAGCGCGATCCAGAACTTCCCGGACATCGAGATCGTTGCCATCAACGACCTGCTCGAGCCCGACTACCTGGCCTACATGCTCCAGTACGACAGCGTGCATGGCCGCTTCAAGGGCACCGTCAAGGTCGAGGGCAGCAACATCGTCGTCAACGGCAAGACCATCCGCCTGACGCAGGAGCGCGACCCCGCCAACCTGAAGTGGAACGAAGTGGGCGCCGACGTCGTCATCGAGTCGACCGGCCTGTTCCTGGACAAGACCACCGCCCAGAAGCACCTGGACGCCGGTGCCAGGAAGGTCATCCTGTCGGCCCCCTCCAAGGACGACACCCCGATGTTCGTCTACGGCGTCAACGACAAGACCTACGCCGGCCAGGCCATCATCTCCAACGCGAGCTGCACCACCAACTGCCTGGCACCTGTGGCCAAGGTCCTGAACGACAAGTGGGGCATCAAGCGCGGCCTGATGACCACCGTGCACGCCGCCACCGCCACGCAGAAGACCGTGGACGGCCCTTCCAACAAGGACTGGCGCGGTGGCCGCGGCATCCTGGAAAACATCATCCCGTCTTCCACCGGCGCCGCCAAGGCCGTGGGCGTGGTGATCCCCGAGCTCAACAAGAAGCTCACCGGCATGTCCTTCCGCGTGCCGACCTCCGACGTGTCGGTGGTTGACCTGACCGTGGAACTGAACAGCGAAGCCACCTACGACGAGATCTGCGCCGAGATGAAGGCCCAGAGCGAAGGCGCGCTCAAGGGCGTGCTGGGCTACACCACCGACAAGGTCGTCGCCACCGACTTCCGTGGCGAGACCTGCACCAGCGTGTTCGACGCCGACGCCGGCATCGCCCTGGACAAGACCTTCGTCAAGGTCGTGGCCTGGTACGACAACGAGTGGGGCTACTCCAACAAGTGCCTTGAGATGGTCCGTGTCGTGGCCAAGTGACGTAGTCAGGCGTTGCTGAAAGAAGGCGCCTTCGGGCGCCTTTTTCATGGCTGGCAGGTCTTTCGGGGGTGTTATTCGCAGGGTGAGAGCCGCTTGCCGGCCAGCACCTCACCCAGCGCCTCGACGGCTGCCCGCTGCTCGTCGGTGACGGCGGGCAGGCGCAGGGCGAACACGGTCGCCTCGGGCCGTTCCTGCACCACGCGGGCGGTGCGCACACCCTTGCGGGTGACGATGGCCAGACCCTGCTGGGCGGCCGCTTCGGTCGAGAAGGTGCCCAGGACCAAGGCCGGGCCCAGCACCCCACCTCGGATCTCACGGAACTCGACGTTCATTTCCCTCAGCTCGGTCTTCTTGCGTGCCATCAGCTCGTCGTTGAGCTTGCCCATGTAGACAATCCAGCGACCGCTGGTCTGCGCCTCATCCAGCTGCCACAGGCCCGCCAGGGCAGGCTGACCTTGAAGCGCCTGGCGCAAGGCGTCGGCTTGTGCCGGCGTGTAGCCGCCGACGCGCCAGCAGGCGGTGGCGGGGGGCGCAGCCACCGGGGCAGCGGTCTGCGGTGCGGGCGTTTCCACGGGGGCGGCGGCCTGGACCGTCGGCGGCGTGCGGGAAGCGGTGTCGGTTCTGGGGGCGTTGAGCAGCCGGATGGCCTCCGGCTGGATCTGCTCCTGCAGGCGATGCGACTCGCTTTGCGGCTGGGTGGACAAGCCCAGCGGAGCCAGCATTCCCTGGGTCCAGGCAAAGTATCCGGCGTTGGCCAGCACCAGCAGGATAACGACCAACCTCAGCATGGACGCACACTCACTTCCGCGCTGGTGACTTCCCGACAGCCAGACGCGGTCTGCACCTGCAAGGCGCCCTGGCGGCTCACGCCGCTGGCCACGCCCTGCGTGCCATCGCTGAGCACCACGGAAAGGCCTTGCAAGGCGTCGCGGACCGCGAACCGGTCCTGGAACACCTCGAAGCCGCGCGCCTCGAACAGCTGAAGGTCCCGTACCAGTGGGGCTGCCACCCGTTCGAGCAGTTCTCCCACCGTGATGCCCATGATCAGCTCGGCCACGCCGGCGGGCGGCATGGGCGCCAGGGTGCCGGCGGGCGCTGATCCCGATGCCAGGGCCACAGCGTCCGGGCGGTTGACGTTCAGACCGACCCCTACCACCAGCGTGCGCGGGGCGTCCGGGGTGCCATTGCTGGCTGTCTCGACCAGGATGCCGCCCAGCTTGCGCTGTTGCCACCACAGGTCGTTGGGCCACTTCAGGCGCACCTGCGGGTCGATGCTTTCGGCCAGGCTCACGCCCACGGCCAGCGACAGGCCAGACCAGTCCGCCGGCGACAGCGGCAGTGCCAGCGAAAACGTCAGCGACTGGCCAGGCCGGCTGTGCCAGCCCTTGCCCACGCGGCCACGTCCCGCCGTCTGGTCCTCGGCCACCAGCAGCACCGGCTCATGCCGGCCCTGGCGCGCGCGCCGCATCAGTTCGCTGTTGGTCGAGTCGATGCTGGGGACCACCTCGACGGTGAAATCAGGCAACTGCGGAACCACCGCCTGCCAGATGCTCTCGACGTGGGCGAGCAGGTCGGTCATCGCTTCTTGGGGGCCAGCAGGGTACCGCGGCAGTTCTTCGAACCGCACCAGCAGGGGAACTGCTTCTTCAGGCGGGCGGTGTAGGGTTCGTCGATCACGAGCCCGTAGTCGTAGAACAGCTCATCGCCCGCGGGGATGTTGCGCAGTGCGCGAATGAACACGCGGCCGTCCTCGACCTCGGCTTCGCAGTTGGGATCGCAGCTGTGGTTGATCCAGCGCGAGGAATTGCCCCCGAACTTGGCATCGATGACATGGTCCTCATCGATGTGAAAGTAGAAGGTGTGGTTCGTGTCCTTCGGGTCGTGCGGGTGACGCCGCAGTGCCTCGTCCCAGGTGATGACCTCGCCCACGTACTCGATGATCGTTTCGCCCTCGGCCAGATCGACCAGCGCGTAGACCCCCCGGCCGTGCACGCCCGAGCGGCGGGTCTGGATGCGTCGGGCCGCCGATGCCGGGCGGGAGCGGGGGGAGACACCTGCGGTTTTCGACACGGGCAGAATTTTTGGTAAGGTTGTTTCATGCAGGTGCGCGCGTGCGTGCGCCTACCCACGTGCGCGTGTACACGCGCGTGAAGCCCAGATTGTAGAGATGAACAAAACCCTGGTCATTGCCGAGAAGCCTTCCGTGGCCCAAGACATCGTGCGCGCCCTCACCCCGGTGGCGGGCAAGTTCGACAAGCACGACGACCATTTCGAGAACGAGCAGTACGTCGTGACCTCGGCCGTCGGTCACCTGGTGGAGATCGCCGCGCCCGAGCAGTTCGACGTCAAGCGCGGCAAGTGGAGCTTCGCCCACCTGCCGGTGCTGCCGCCCTTCTTCGAGCTCAAGCCCATCGACAAGACCAAGTCGCGCCTGTCAGCCGTTGTCAAGCTGGCCAAGCGCAAGGATGTGGGTCGCCTGATCAACGCCTGCGACGCGGGCCGCGAAGGGGAACTGATCTTCCGCCTCATCGAGCAGTACGCCGGCGGCCAGAAGAACGGCCAGTACCAGGGCCTGGGCAAGCCGGTGCAGCGCCTGTGGCTGCAGTCCATGACGCCGCAGGCCATCCGCGATGGCTTTGCGCAACTGCGCAGCGACGAGCAGATGAGAGGCCTCGCCGACGCCGCGCGCAGCCGCTCCGAGGCCGACTGGCTGGTGGGCATCAACGGCACGCGGGCGATGACGGCCTTCAACTCGCGCGACGGCGGCTTTTTCCTGACCACCGTGGGCCGGGTGCAGACGCCCACGCTGTCCATCGTGGTCGAGCGGGAGGAGCAGATCCGCGCCCACCGCAGCCGCGACTACTGGGAGATTCATGCGTCCTTCCTGGCCGAGGCAGGCGAGTACCCGGGCAAATGGTTCGATCCGGCCTTCAAGAAGCCCACGGGCGACGATGCCGATGGCGACCTGCGCGCCGACCGCCTCTGGGATCACCGTGAGGCCCTGTCCATCGTCGAGGCGGTGCGCGGCAAGGCCGCCAGTGTCACCGAGGAGAGCAAGCCCACCACCCAGGCCTGTGGCCTGCTGTACGACCTGACCAGCCTGCAGCGCGAGGCCAACGGCCGCTTCGGCTTCTCGGCCAAGACCACGCTCCAGCTGGCGCAGAGCCTGTACGAACGCCACAAGGCCCTGACCTACCCGCGGACGGACTCGCGCCACCTGCCCGAGGATTACCTGGGCACGGTCAAGCAGACCTTCGAAATGCTGGCCGATGTCCAGTCCCATGGCATGAAGCACCTGGCGCCGCACGCACTGACGGCGCTCAACGGCAACTACATCCGGCCATCCAAGCGCATCTTCGACAACAGCAAGGTCTCGGACCACTTTGCCATCATCCCCACGCTGCAGGCGCCCAGTGGTCTGTCCGAGGCCGAGCAGAAGCTGTATGACCTGGTGGTGCGCCGCTTCCTGGCGGTGTTCTTCCCCAGTGCCGAGTTCATGGTGACGACGCGCATCAGCAAAGTGCTCAACCACCACTTCAAGACCGAAGGCAAGGTGCTGGTCAAACCGGGCTGGATGGCCGTTTACGGCAAGGAGGCGGCCGAGGACGTCGAGGGTGCCAAGGACGGCGACAAGGGCCAGAACCTGGTACCGGTGCGCGAGGGCGAGACGGTGCGCACCGAGTCGGTCGAGGCCAAGGGCCTGAAGACCAAGCCGCCGGCACGCTACTCGGAAGCCACGCTGCTCGGCGCGATGGAAGGGGCGGGCAAGTTCATCGAGGACGACGAGCTGCGTGAGGCCATGCAGGAAAAGGGTCTGGGCACCCCGGCCACGCGCGCGGCCATCATCGAAGGGCTGCTGGCCGAAAAGTACATGCTGCGCGAAGGTCGCGAGCTGATTCCGACCGCCAAGGCGTTCCAGCTCATGACCCTGTTGCGCGGCCTGGAGGTCGAGGAACTCTCGCGCCCGGAGCTCACCGGTGAATGGGAATACAAGCTGGCCCAGATGGAGCACGGCAAGCTCAGCCGTGCCGCCTTCATGGCAGAGATCGCGGCCATGACCGAGCGCCTGGTGAAGAAGGCCAAGGAATACGACCGCGACACCGTGCCCGGCAACTACGCCACGCTCGAAGCGCCCTGCCCCAACTGCGGCGGCGTGGTCAAGGAGAACTACCGTCGCTACGCCTGCACCGGCGCCGACGGCCACAGCGAGGGCTGCGGCTTTTCGTTCACCAAGTCACCGGCCGGCCGCACCTTCGAAGTGGCCGAGGCGGAAGCCTTCGTGCGCGACCGCCACATCGGGCCGCTGGACGGCTTCCGCTCCAAGGCGGGCTGGCCTTTCGTGGCCGAGATGACGCTCAAGTACAGCGACGAGGACCGCAACTGGAAGCTGGAGTTCGACTTCGGTGATGACAGGAACGCCGAGGAGACCGGCGAACTGGTCGATTTCGCAGGTCAGGACAGCCTGGGGGCCTGCCCGGTCTGTGGCGCACCGGTCTACGAGCATGGCAGCAACTATGTCTGCAGCAAGGCGGTGCCCACGGCTGCACAGCCCACACCCGGCTGCAGCTTCAAGAGCGGCAAGATCATCCTGCAGCAGCCGGTGGCGCGCGAACAGATGAGCAAGCTGCTGGAAACCGGCAAGACCGATCTGCTCGACAAGTTCGTCTCCATGCGCACGCGCCGCAACTTCAAGGCCTTCCTGGCCTGGGACAAGGAGGCGGGCAAGGTGAACTTCGAGTTCGAGCCGCGCGAGAGCAAGTACCCGCCGCGCAAGACCGCCGGTGGCGCTGCCAAGGCCGCACCGGCGAAGAAGACCGTCGCCGCGAAAAAGACGCCGGTAGCCAAGAAAGCCGCCGCTCCAAAGGCTCCGCGCAAGACCACGGCCGCCAGCGGCAAACAGCCCAGCGCCGCACTGGCCGCGGTCATCGGCAGCGAGCCGGTCTCGCGCCCAGAAGTGGTCAAGAAGCTGTGGGATTACATCAAGGCCAATGGCCTGCAGGACGCGGGCGACAAGCGCAAGATCAACGCCGACGCGAAACTGCGCCCGGTGTTTGGCAAGGATCAGGTGACCATGTTCGAGATCGCGGGCATTGTCGGCCAGCACCTGGCCGACTGACCGTTCACACCGTTTTTCAACACAACAGGAGACATCCATGAGCCTCAAACTTTTCTACGCCCCCGGTGCCTGTTCCTTCGTGCCACACGCCATGCTGGAGCTGGCTGGTGCACCGTTCGAGCCGATGATGGTCAAGCTGCACAAGGGCGAGCAGCGCAGCGCCGAGTACCTGGCACTCAATCCGCGCGGCCAGGTCCCCGTGCTGGTGGACGACGGTGAAGTCATCACCCAGATCGTTGCGATCCTGCTGCACCTGGACGCCAAGTTTCCGCAGGCAGGCATCCTGCCCGCGTCGGGCCTGGCTCGCACCCGCGCGCTGTCGACGCTGGTCTGGATGAACAACACGGTGCACCCCACCTTCACCCACGTGTTCATGCCGCAGAAGTTCACCGATGACGAGGCGGCGCAAAAAGCCATTCGCGCCCATGCGGTGCAGACCTACCGCGGTCTGCTCGGCGAGATCGAGGCGATGGCGGTCAAGGCCTCGCCCTGGCTGGCGGGCGACCAGCCTTCGGCGCTGGACGCCTATGCGCTGACCCTGCTGCGCTGGGGCGGCTACGCCGGCATTGACCCAACCACGCTGCCGG
>JAJPEW010000168.1 GCA_021166755.1 Hydrogenophaga sp.
AGCCGGCGCTGGATCTCGTCGACGGTGATCTCGTCGTTGCGCACCACGGTCACGTCGGCGCCGAGTTCGCCGAAGTACTGCACGATGTTGAAGGTGAACGAGTCGTAGTTGTCCACCATGAGCAGCTGGATTTTCTTGTTCGTGTTCATGGCGTTCACTCCAGCCCTTCTTCCACCAGTTCCGCCGCCCGCAGCAGCGCCCTCGCCTTGTGTTCCGTTTCCCGCCACTCCATCTCGGGCACAGAATCGGCCACCACACCGGCCGCGGCCTGCACGTGCAGGGTCTGGTCCTTGATGATGGCGGTGCGGATGGCGATCGCCACGTCCATGTCGCCCGCATAGCTGAGGTAGCCGCAGGCACCACCGTAGATGCCGCGCTTGACCGGTTCGAGCTGGTCGATCAGTTCCATGGCGTGCACCTTGGGCGCACCGGTCAGCGTGCCGGCCGGGAAGGTGGCCTTGAGCACGTCCATGTTGGTCATGCCGTCGTTCAGCACGCCCTCGACGTTGCTCACGATGTGCATCACGTGGCTGTAGCGCTCGACCACGAAGGCCTCGGTCACCTTGACCGAGCCGATCTTCGCGATGCGGCCAATGTCGTTGCGCGCCAGGTCGATCAGCATCACGTGCTCGGCGCGCTCCTTGGGGTCGGCCAGCAGCTCGGCCTCGGTCGCCTTGTCCTTCTCGGGCGTCGCGCCGCGCGGACGGGTGCCGGCCAGCGGGCGGATGATGACTTTCTGGCCTTCTTCCGTGTGCTCCTGGCGCACCAGGATCTCGGGTGAAGCTCCCACCACATGGAAATCCCCGAAGTGGTAGTAGTACATGTAGGGACTGGGATTGAGCGAACGCAGCGCGCGGTACAGCGACAGGGGCGACTCGGTGTAGCGCTTGCTGATGCGCTGGCCGACCTGCACCTGCATGAAATCACCCGCGGCGATCAGTTCCTTGGCGCGCTCGACCGATTTCAGGTAGTCGTCCTTGGCGAAGCTGCGCTGCGCCGGGTGGCTCTGGCTGGGTTTGACCACCGGTGCCGCTACCGAGTACTTGAGCGCCTCTTTCAGCTCGCGCAGGCGCTTCTTGGCATTCGCGTAGGCCTCGGGCTGGGCCGGGTCGGCGTAGACGATCAGGTAGAGCTTGCCCGAGAGGTTGTCGATGACCGCCAGTTCCTCGCATTGCAGCAGCAGGATGTCGGGCGTGCCCAGGGTGTCGGGCGGGCAGCTGCTCTCCAGCTTCTTCTCGATGTAGCGCACAGCGTCGTAGCCGAAGTACCCGGCCAGACCACCGCAGAACCGCGGCAGGCCGGGCCGCAGGGCGACCTTGAAGCGCTGCTGATAGGCGGCGATGAAGTCCAGCGGGTTGCCGTGGTGGGTTTCGACGACCTGACCGTCGCGCACGACCTCGGTCTTGGCGGCGGCACCGAATCCGCTGGCGCGCAGCAGCGTGCGGGCGGGCAGGCCGATGAAGCTGTAGCGGCCGAAACGCTCGCCGCCGACCACGGACTCCAGCAGGAAGCTGTGGGCGCCATCGCCCCGGCCATGGGCCAGCTTGAGGTAAAGGGACAGCGGGGTCTCAAGGTCCGCGAAGGCCTCGGCCATCAGCGGGATGCGGTTGTAGCCCTGTTGCGTGAGACTCTTGAATTCCAGTTCGGTGATCATGCGACTTTTCTCCGACGCACCGGTGCCAGGCTGAGGGCTCGGCGGCGTCCTTGTTCGGGGAAGTCAGCTCCCGCAGGGCTGACATCGGTCGGGTTCGCTGCGATCGGTGAGAGCCGTTCGGGAACCCGGAGGGGGATGGGCTGTTTACGCTGGCTTGCGCCAGGGCCAGGCTCCCCGGCCAAGGCGGCCAGGCACGTCACCGGCAGAGAGCATGCAGGATGCGAACATGATGGGCACAGTGTAGCAAAGCTCACATTCGGGGCCACCAAAGCGCGTCCGTCGGGGGTTATCCCTGATCGTGCGGTGTTGATTCGCCTGACGTGTCTGTTCACAATCCGTTTTTAGAACGACCGTTCGTTTTTGTTCTTTCCTTTGCCCTACCCCATGACCAAGATTCGTCCTTTTGTCGTCGGCCTTGCCTTGTCTGCGATGAGTTTCCTGGCCCAGGCCCAGGGCGGCGAGGTGGACGCCGGCGGCGTGCGCTTCGAAGCCCAGCAATCCGTGGCCGGCAAGGCCCTCAGGCTCAATGGCGCCGGTGTGCGGTACAAGGCGGTGTTCCAGGTGTATTCGGCTGGCCTGTATCTGGAGCAGAAGGCCGCGACCACCGACGAGGTGCTGGGCGCGGCCGGACCCAAGCGCATGACGATCACCATGCTTCGCGACATCGACTCGGGTGAACTTGGCAAACTGTTTTCCCGGGGCATGGAAGACAACATGGAGCGTGCCGCGTTCTCCAAACTGATCCCCGGCGTGATGCGCATGAGCCAGGTGTTCACCGACCACAAGCTGCTGAAGAAAGGTGAAACCTTCACCCTGGACTGGATCCCTGGCACGGGCACCATCCTGACAGTCAAAGGCAAGGTCGAGGGCGATCCTTTCAAGGAAAAGGAGTTCTTTGACGCGCTGATGCGCATCTGGCTCGGCCCCAAACCGGCCGACTGGCGCCTCAAGGATGCGCTGTTGGGAAAAGCGGGCAACTGACGCCGTCCGTAGGCCGGTGAATGCCGGCCATCCGAAACCAAGGGTTTACCCTGAATGACCTAGGTCAAACCCGACGGTCCAATCGGCGCTTTGCTTTTCTTTTGCTAGCGCCACATGCTAAGACGTCATCTTCTTCAGACTGCCCTGCTCAGCGCCCTGCCCCTGCTTGCACAGGCGCAGGAAGCCGGCGACATCGTGGTCGCCCAGATCGGGCCGTTCACGGTGTTGCCTGCGCCCGACCCCAGGGAGCTGAACGAAGGCCTGGTGGCCGCCTTTGAGGAAATCAATGGCAAAGGCGGCATCAACGGCCGCAAGGTCCAGCTGGTCAAGCTCGACGACACCTACACCTTCGAAGGGTTCAAGGCCCGGCTGGACGAGGTCATGCCGCGCAAGCCGGTGGCCCTGCTGACCCCCCTGGGCTCGGCCACCCTCAAAGGACTGCTGGACAGCAAGCTGCTCGACAGCCTGGACACGGTCATCCTCAACGCCGTGCCCGGCGCCGGTGTGCTGCGCAACCCGGGGCACCCCAAGCTGTTCCACATCCGCGCCGGCGACGAGCAGCAGATCCAGAAGATCGTCTCGCATGCCCGCGCCCTGAACATCCAGTCCATGGGTGTCCTGTTCCAGGACCTGCCGATCGGCACCTCCGGCCTGGCCGCGGCCAAGGCCGCCGCTGCCGAGGTGGGCGGGATCGAGATCATCGAGGCGAAGTCCGGGACGGAAGCGGCCGACATCGCCCAGGCTGCCAAGGCGATCGCGGCCAAGGCCCCCCAATCGGCCTTGGTGGTGGGTGCACCGAAGTTCTCCGGCGAGGGCATTGCCGCCTTGCGGGCGGCCGGCGTGACCCAGCAGATCTTCACACTGTCCTACCTGCCAGCGCCGGCGCTCCAGAAGTTTGCGGGACAAGGCGCCCGGGGTGTGGGCATTGCACAGACCTACCCGAACCCGTCCGGCGTGACGTCCCCCCTGCATCGCGCCTTCCGGGCGGCCATGCAGAAAACCCATCCGGGCATCAGCAGCTACACCCCCTTCCACATGGAGGGTTACATCACGGCACGGGTGTTTGCGGAAGCGGCCCGCAAGGCCAAATCGGTCACTCCCTCAGGCATTGCCGAATCGCTGCGCCGCAGCGGCGAGTTTGACCTGGGTGGCTTTCGAGTGAACTTCAGCAAAGGCAATGTCGGCAGCCAATGGGTCGACATCGGTGTGGTGACCAGCGACGGCAAGCTGATGTACTGACTCAGGCCAACAGCCCGTCGAGTCCGTCCAGCCGGTCGAGATAGGCATCGGCGCCGGCCTGCTGCACCGGCTGCCCGTGGTTGTAGCCGTAGGTCACCAGCACGACCGGGCAGCCGGCGGCGCGGGCAGCCTGCGCATCGTTCTGGGAATCGCCCAGCATGAGGGTACGGGCAGGCTCGCTGCTCAGCGCTTCACAGGTGCGCAGCAGGGGCAGCGGATCGGGTTTCTTGCGCTCGAAACTGTCCCCCCCGAACACCCGCGAGAAGTAGCCCTCCAGTCCTTTGGCGGCCAGCAAACCCTGCGCGAAGGCCAGCGGCTTGTTGGTCAGGCAGGCCATCGGCAGGCCTCGACGCTTGAGCCAGCGCAAACCGGATTCCACCCCGGGATAGACATCGGCAAACTGACCGTTGATGGACAGGTAATGATGCTGGTAGCGCTGCCAGGCGCGCTCATACAGGGCATCGACCGTGAGGGCGGGGCAAGCCTGTCCCACACCCTTGACATCGGTCCGCGCCAGCTGCTGACCCAGCAGGGTGCGGATCAGGTGCTCCGAGCCTTTGCCCACGGTGCGTTCCACGGCCGCCCGATCCACCGGCGGCAGATCCAGATCGGCCATGGTGCGGTTGAGGGCGACCTCGAAGTCGCCCAGGGTGTCGACCATGGTCCCGTCCAGGTCGACGATGACCGCCCGGATGTCCGCCAGCATCACGCGAGCGCCGCGCGCATCTGGTCGATCACGGCCTTGTAGTCGGGCTTGCCGAAAATGGCACTGCCGGCGACGAAAGTGTCCGCGCCCGCGTCGGCCACGCGGCGGATGTTGTCGGCCTTGATGCCGCCGTCCACTTCCAGGCGGATGTCCTTGCCACTGGCCTCGATGCGCTGGCGCGCCTGCTCGATCTTGCGCAAGGCCGAGTCGATGAAGCTCTGGCCGCCAAAGCCCGGGTTGACGCTCATGATCAGGATCAGGTCGATGTCCTCGATCACCCAGTCGAGCACGTCCAGGGGTTGCGCCGGGTTGAAGGTCAGACCAGCCTTCGCGCCCCTGGCCTTGATGGCCTGCACGCTGCGGTGCACGTGAGCACTGGCATCCGGGTGAAAGCTCACCAGATCGGCCCCGGCGTCGATGAAGGCACCGGCCAGCGCGTCCACCGGCTGGATCATCAGGTGCACGTCGATGGGCACCGGCGTGCCGTCGGGTTTTTTGGCGTGGGGCTTGAGCGCCTGGCAGACCATGGGGCCGAAAGTCAGGTTGGGCACGTAGTGGTTGTCCATCACGTCGAAATGGATCCAGTCGGCGCCGGCGGCGATGACGTTCCTGACCTCCTCGCCCAGGCGGGCAAAGTCGGCGGACAGGATGGACGGGGCAATGCGATAGGTGCTGGACATGGCAGAGCGTGTGTTCGAAACGGGAATGGCATTGTCGCAGGCTGTGTCGGGACATGTCGACAGCAGGCGGTTGGCGGCTGTAGGTCAAGCGTTAACATCCGGCCCATGCCGAAACACCACTTCACCTGCGACGTCGAGCCCCAGTACCTGAGCGAACAGTCCTCGCCCGACGAGGACCTGTACGCGTTTGCCTACACGGTCACCATCACCAACACGGGTGATGTGACGGCGCAGCTGATTGCGAGGCACTGGATCATCGAGGACGCCCGGGGCCTGCATGAAGAGGTCAAGGGCCTGGGCGTGGTGGGCAAACAACCTTTGCTGCGGCCAGGGGAGTCGTTCCAGTACACCAGTGGCACCCGGCTGGCCACGCCCACCGGCAGCATGCGGGGCAGCTACTTCTGCGTGGCCGAGGATGGCGAGCGATTTGAAGCCGACATTCCCGAATTCGCGCTGCGGGCCGCAGACGACGAGACTGGCAGCGCCGCGTCCCGCCTGCTTCACTGAGCACCACCCCATGAACGTCTCCCAAGAGGCATCCGCCCTGCTGGAGCGGCTGGATCCGTCTGCCCCCCTGGTCGACCGCCACCGGTGGCTGATGGACACCTTGGCCTGGGTCCGGGGCGACGAGTCCGACCCGCAGGCCTGCGTCGCCCGTGTGGGCCAGCTGCTCGAAGCGGCGCGGTCCATGGAGGCCTGGCCCGGGCGGTGGCGACAGTGGTGGATCGCCTTCAACAGTGACGTCGATGTCGCGCCCTTCCTGGCCGACCACGGCTTTGCGCCAAGGACGTCTTTTCTGAGCGAGTTCGGTCATCGGCTGCGGCGCAAGCTGCTGCCCGGAACCCCTGAAACCACCGATCTGGCGGATCTGTTCGATCTGCTGCTGCCCTCGTCTTTCGACCGCCGCTGGCTGCTGGCCCTGGACACCGCCACCCTGAACGACGCCAGGACCTTGCTGTTCAGCGACGAGGCGTCCACACCCGCCACGTCCAGCCGCTGGTCCACGGTGCTGCTGGATGGACTGACCTTCTGTGTGGGCCAGATTGTGGCCACCGGCTTCGCATCGGAGATCCGGGTCCGCATGGACGCAGCGGCCCGCCGGAACCGCCCCTTTCACGCGCTGCCGCCCCTGCTGGAAGCGCTGCGGCATGCGGTCCAGACCTTCGGCCCCCGCAGTGCGCAGGCACAGGCTGCATCCGAGGCGCTTCGACTGCAACTGGACGCCTGTCGCCAGGCGGCCTACACGGTGTACGGCCATCTGGAAGAACACGGTGTGTCGGTCGGCATCGTGTTTCGCCTGCGACAACTGCGCGAGCGCATCGTGCGCGCACGTCAGCTGATGGATTGCCTGCTCTCCACCCGCCCCGAGCGGGCCACCGCCGCCCTGCTGGCCGATCTGGCCCAGGTGGGCCAGGAGAACCGCAGCATTCGCGCCCTGGTGGCCAGCAGCTCCCATCTCACGGCGGCCAAGGTGGCCGAACGCAGCGCAGAGAGCGGCGAACACTACATCACCCGTGACCGGCAGGGCTACCGTGACATGCTGGGCAAGGCGGCCGGCGGAGGCGCCCTGCTGGGATTGACGACGTGGGCCAAATTCCTGCTCTACCCGCTCGGGCTGTCGGCCTTCTGGCTCGGTTTTGCCGCCGGTCTGAACTACGCGGTGTCCTTTGTGGTCATCCAGTTGCTGCACTGGACGGTGGCGACCAAGCAGCCAGCCGTCACGGCGCCCGCCATGGTCGCCCGGCTGCGCGACATCCGCCAGGCGGGCGCGCTCAAGGGGTTTGTCGATGAAGTGGCCAACCTGTTCCGTTCGCAGATCGCCGCCATCCTGGGCAACGTCGGGCTGGTGATTCCGGTGGTGGCCCTGATCAGTACCTTGCTGTACCTGGCCCATGGCGCTCACATGATCGATGCCGACAAGGCCCGGCACGTGCTGCACGACATGGATGTGCTGGGGCCGTCGGCGCTGTTCGCGGCCTTCACCGGCGTGCTGCTGTTCGCGTCCAGCATCGTGGCCGGGTGGGTGGAGAACTGGTTTGTCTTCCACAAGCTCGATTCAGCCCTGGCCCACAACCCGCGCTTCACCCGGTGGCTGGGCGCCGACCGCGCGGCCCGCTGGGGTCGCTTCATGCGGGCCAATGTGTCGGGTCTGGCGGCCAACATATCGCTGGGCTTGATGCTGGGACTGATCCCGGCGTTCGCCAGCTTTTTCGGCCTGGGACTGGACATCCGGCACGTCACGCTGTCCGCCGGACAGGTCACCGCTGCCGCGCTGGCACTGGGCCCCGAGGTGCTGCACGATCCGGCCTTCTGGCGGGCGGTGGCGGGGGTGGCCGTCATCGGACCGATCAACCTGACCGTGAGCTTCTACCTGGCCTTCCGGCTGGCGCTGCGCGCACGCGGTATCTCCGGGGTGAATCGGCAACGCATCGCCGCGGGTCTCCGGCAGCGCCTGCGGCGGGCTCCGCTGAGCTTCGTCCTGCCGCCGCGGGCCACGGATGACGAACGGGTCGACGATCTGCCGGCTGGCGAGCCAGACGAGCAGCAGGCCAAGGACGAGGCTCCGCGTCATGGGTGAGTTCGACCTGATCCGGCGCCATTTCCAGCGCGACTCAGGCCCCGCCGCGTCGGTGGTGCTGGGCATTGGCGACGATTGCGCCCTGCTGCAGCCCACGCCCGGACACCAGATCGCGGTATCCAGTGACATGCTGGTGGAAGGTCGACATTTCTTTGCCGGCGCAGAACCAGAGGCGCTCGGACACAAGGCCTTGGCGGTCAACCTGAGCGATCTGGCGGCCATGGGGGCACGCCCGTTGGGGTTCACCCTGGCCCTGGCGCTGCCGCAGGCGGATGACGCCTGGCTCACGGCGTTTGCGCGGGGATTGTTTGCCTTGGCCGACCGGTTTGCCTGCCCGCTGGTGGGTGGCGACACCACCCGGGGGCCGCTGAACCTGTGCATCACCATTTTCGGCGAACTGACGCCGGGCAAGGCCTTGCGGCGCGACGGTGCCCGTGCGGGCGATGACCTGTGGGTCAGCGGCAGGCTGGGCGAGGCGCGACTGGCCCTGGAGCGCCGCCTGGGGACCGCGTGGGCTCAGAGCGTCGGCCCGCTGCCCTGTGGCGACCAGCGTCTGGACCTTCCGGAGCCCCGGCTGGCGCTGGGCGGCGCACTGGCGGGCGTGGCCCATGCGGCCATTGACATCAGCGACGGCCTGTCGGGAGACCTGGGCCACGTTCTGGCGGCCAGCCGGGTGGGCGCACGGGTGCAGGTGGACGCATTGCCCCTGTCCCCCGAGCTCGCCCGCTTGCCACGCCACCACCAGATCGACTGCATGGTCAACGGGGGTGATGACTATGAGCTGCTGTTCTGTGCCCCCGCCCAGGCTCGTGAAGAAATCGCCCGGCTGGCCCAGGCCTGTCGCACACCCGTGACCCGGATTGGCCAGATCCAGCCGGAGCCCGGCCTGACGTGGGTGGACAGCGAGGGACACGTCCTGCCGCTGCCAGCACGCAGCTTTGACCACTTCGCCTGAGGCCCCGTCGCCGCCGCCATGCAGACAACCCTGACCGACCACACAGCCCCCATCGCCCGCCCAGACCTGCGCTTCATGCTGGCCCATCCGGCGCATGTGATTGCGCTGGGTGCCGGGTCGGGCCTGGCCCGTCACGCGCCGGGCACGGTCGGCACACTGTGGGCCTGGGCCGCCTTTGCGCTGCTGCAGCCCTGGATGAGTGACCTGGCCTGGGCACTGACCATCGGTCTGGGGACCCTGGTGGGCTGGTGGGCCTGCACGGTGACCGCCAGGCACATGCGCATCGCCGATTCCGGTCATATCGTCTGGGACGAGGTGCTGGCCTTCTGGCTGATCCTGTGGCTGATTTCTCCCACCGGCTTGCTGGGGCAGGCGGTCGCCTTCGGGCTGTTCCGCCTGTTCGACGCGGTGAAGGTGGGGCCCATGGCCTGGGCCGACCGCCAGTTCAAGGGCTTTGGTCCGCGAGGAGGATTCGGCATCCTGCTGGACGACTTCGCGGCCGCGTTCTGCACCCTGCTGGTGATCGCGCTGTGGCGTTTTGGAGGATCGGGATGAGCCATGCATCGGAAGCCGGCGCGCTGGTCGCCTCGCTGGCAGCGGCGTTGCGCGAACGCGGCCAGCGGATGGCCACCGCCGAAAGCTGCACGGGTGGCTTGATCGCCGGCGCGTGCACCGACATCAGCGGCTCCAGCGACTGGTACGACCGGGGATTCGTCACCTATTCGAACCTGGCCAAGACGGAGATGCTGGGCGTGCCCACCGAGCTTCTGGACCGCCACGGCGCGGTCAGCGCCGAAGTGGCGAGCGCCATGGCCTCGGGCGCGCAGCAGCGGGCTGGCGTCGCACATGCCCTGGCGGTCACCGGTGTCGCCGGACCGACCGGCGGCTCCGAGGCCAAACCCGTGGGCACAGTCTGGATTGCATGGGCCACACCGTCGGGCACCAGCGCCGAGGTTCACCGTTTCCCAGGCGACCGCCGGGCCGTTCGGGAGGCCACCGTTATCGCTGCCCTGAAAGGGATGCTCACACGCATCACATCGGGGACCTGACAGACCCGGATACCGATCCGGACAGATGGACGGACGGGACGGTGGTGATTTTTCACACAGGCGTGGGGGCACCGTGCGACAGCTCCCGCATTGGGCATGCGGGGAACCCCTGTCTGGGACTAAGCTAGAGGTTTGCAGCCCACGGCCGAAGCGCTCGGGGTGCTGCGATCCGACTGCACATACATGCCCCTATCCCGATTCGTTGCCTGGTGGCGAGACCTGATGATGCGCCCGGCCGTCGCCGACGAGACGACGGCACCGTCATGGCCCGACAGTCGCCCGACCTCAGGGTCTCCTGCGCTGGCCCACGAACTGGATGTGCAGACGGCCATCATCGAGCATCTGGAGTGGTGCCTGCTCTTCAACGACCGTCTGGCTGGCCACAGCCTGCTGCCCGGGCAGCCGAGCAGCCTGCCGGGCTCAGCCGACAGCAAGCTGGGGCAGTGGATTCGCCGGGCGGGCAGCGAGGCTGTCGGGCGCCACCCGGCCTTCGCCGCGTTGCGCGATGAGCATCGGCGGTTTCATGACCTTGCCGAACAGGCCCTGAACCTGGCACGCCAGAACCGGATGGATCAGGCCAGCACGCTGCTCAATACGGACTTCGAACGCAGTCGGGTCCGTGTGATCGAATTGCTGCGGCAGATCCAGAACGGGTGATCCGGGCCGCTGCACATCCCACGGCTCAGGCGCCGTGGCACTTCTTGAACTTCTTGCCGCTGCCGCACCAGCAGGGGTCGTTGCGACCAGGTTCGCCGGTCTTGCGCGCCGGGGCCACGCGCGGACCCAGGCTGTGCCAGATCCGGTGCAGGTCGTAAACCGCCCAGATGGCGGCACCAAAGGCATTGGCCCGCTCGTCACTGACACTGGGCGGCCCCTCCTCATGGTGCATGTTGAAGGTCGGCGCGGCGGTATCGTCCTCGGTGAGCGCCACCAGGGTGGCCAGTGCCTCGTCGATCCATGCGGCGGTGTCACGATCCCGGGGAAGTTCCCATTCCTCGGCCCAGTTCTCAACCACGAACATGAAGCCCAGTGCCCAGACCTGACCGAAGGCGGGCAGTTCCTGGGACGCCATCTCGGCACGCTCGGCGTCGGGCAACATGGCGACGGCCCCGCGCAGGTCCATGACCTCGGGGTGATAGGTTCGCTCGTCTTCCAGCGTCTCAACATCCAGGGACAGCGCCTGTGCGACCTCGGCCTCCCGGCGTTGCCACAGCGTCATGAACCGGCTGCGCTGGGCCTCATCGGCAAACCACGCCTCCCCTTCCTCGCCGGGCTGTCCGGCCGGGCCGGCCGCAATGCCGAGGACCAGCGGCAGGTACTCGTCCACCGGCACCGGGCGGCGTGTGCACAGCAGGGCCGCCATCACGCCCTCGCAGAATTCCCATTGGGGCACATCCTCGCCGCGCGTGCGCAGGTCGTCCAGGATGGCGTCGAGCTCGTCGAACTCTTCGGGGCTCAGGGCGGTGGTTTCAGTGGTCATGTGGTGGAAACGGGCGGCCGCCCGGCATCGGTTGAAACAGTGGAGAGGGCAACGGGCACCAAGGCACGGGCAACGGGCACGCCCAGCCGGGCCAGACGTCGCGTCATGCACAGGACCGCCTTGTCCTTGCTCAGCAGCGCGGCACGGCGGGCCACCGCCAGATCGACGAACTTCTGGTCGTCCTCGTCCTTGCAGCGGTAGGGCGCGCGCGGCGCCTCCGGGACCAGCTGCACCCACGCGTCCCAGTCGGCGAGCACCGCCAAAGCGTCGCGGTCGCGCGCCTGCAGTCGGCGGGCGATCTGGGGATAGGCCAGCACACGGCGCAGCTCTTCGCGCATGGCGGCGCTGGCCAGCCAGCCGAGCGCCCCCCCGCTCAGGCCATGGCGCAGCGAATCGCAGGCCGGGTCATCGAACACCAGCAAATCCAGGGCAATGTTGGTGTCGATGACCAGAGACTGGCGCGCCATGTCACCCATGGGTCGGTGGCGACGCGTCACCTGCCCGGCGAGCGACCAGATCAAAGCGGAACAGGCGGCATTCGATCGGTCCGTTCCACATCGGGACACGCCGGGACTCCTTGAAGCGCATCCGCCCTGGCAACTTGAGGTCCGGCGTCAGCAGCCAGGCGCTCCAGCCCGCATAGTGGGTCTTCCAGTGCGTGGCCAGCCGGGCAAAGAAGTCGCTGCCGTCACTGCCGTCGCTCATCTGGGCGCTTTCACGGCCCAGGGCCGCCGCCGGCACGGCCTCCGGGGGGCGAGCCCCCACCGTGAAGGTGCGCGGCACCCGGGCCGCCGAGCGCGCATCGGCCCGCTCACGGGCGTTCTGTCCCGCCACGCCGGCCGCAGCGATGCGCTCGCCATAGGGCGGATTGAGCAGCAGCACCCCCGGACGCTCAGTCGGTGGCATGCGCTGCAAGGCATCGCCCCCGCGCAACTCGACCGCAAACGCCACGCCGGCACGCTCGGCATTGCGCTGCGCAAAATCGACCATGCGAAACGCCACATCGCTGCCAAAGACCAGCGGGTGGTGCCCGGCCGGCCATTCGCGGCGCTGCCGTGCGGCCTCATCCTTGAGGGCATGCCAGACATGAGGCTGGAAGGGCAGCAGACGCTCGAACCCGAACCGGCGCTGCAAACCTGGCGCAATCCGCAGGGCCACCTGTGCCGCCTCGATCACCACGGTGCCACTGCCGCAGCACGGATCGTAAAGAGGCGGAATGTCGTCCAGCGGCTGATCGGCTGCCGCGTCCCAGCCAGTGGCTGCGATCATGGCGGCCGCCAGGGTTTCCTTCAGGGGCGCATCGCCCTTGTCCACGCGCCAGCCGCGCTTGAACAGCGGCTCTCCGGAGGTGTCGATATAGAGGGTCGCGCTGTCGCGTGTCAGGTGGACGTAGATGCGCACATCGGGCCGCGCCGTGTCGACGCTCGGGCGCTGGCCCCGCTTGGCCCGAAAACGGTCACAGATGGCGTCCTTGACCCGAAGACCTGCAAAGTTCAGGCTCTTGAACGGGCTGTGCTGGGCAGTCACCTCGACCTTGAAGGTCTGTTCTGGCGAAAACCAGATCTCCCAGGCAACGTCACCCGCCGCGTCATACAAGGCCTGCTCGCTGTGGCAGGGGCCGTGCGAGAGCTGCACCAGCACGCGCTGGGCCAGCCGGCTGTGCAGGTTCAATTTGAGGGCGTCGCGCCAGGACCCGGTCAGCGCCACGCCGGCGCGGGGCCTGGCCACGGCATCTTCCCCCGTGATCCGCCGGACTTCGGTGGCCAGGTAATCCTCCACGCCGGCGGCGCAGGGCAAGAACAATTGCAGGGAGTTCACAGCTGTTTCCGAAGGTTGGCGGGTGCGATGCGCAGGGCCTCGCGGTATTTGGCCACAGTGCGCCGGGCGCACTCGATGCCCTGCTCCTTGAGCAGATCGGAAAGCTGATTGTCCGACAGGGGTTTGGCGGGGTCTTCGGCCGTGATGAACTGCTTGAGCAGGGCACGAACCGCCGTGCTGGAGGCATTGCCACCGGTCTCGGTACCCAGCGAGGAGCCGAAGAAGTACTTGAGTTCGTAGGTACCGAATGGCGTGGCCATGTACTTGGCGGTGGTCACCCGGCTGATCGTGGACTCGTGCAGGCCGAGTTCGTCGGCGATCTCGCGCAGAACCAGCGGCCTCATCGCCAGCTCACCGTGCATGAAGAAGTTGCGCTGCCGCTCGACGATCGCACTGCTGACGCGCAGGATGGTGTCGAACCGCTGCTGGATGTTCTTGATGAACCAGCGGGCCTCCTGAAGGCGTTGCTGCATCGCTGCGTGACCGCCCTCGGCGTCCTTCGCGCCGCGCCCCTGTTTCAGGGCGCCGGCGTAGGCGTCCTGCAGGCGCAGGCGTGGCATCACATCCGGGTTGAGCTGCACCTTGAAGCCCCGTCCCGCGCGGCTGACGATCACGTCCGGCACGATGACATTGCGCTCGGCATCGGCAAAGCGCCGCCCCGGTTTGGGCTCCAGGGATGCAATCAGCGCCAGCCCCGACCGTACGAGGTCCTCTTCAAGACCGCACAGGGCGGCCAGCCGGCGCATATCGCGCCGAGCGATGAGTTCGGTCGGCTGCTGGCAAATGGCCAGTGCCGCCTGCGCCTGGGGACTGTTGCGCAGTTCCAGGATCTGCAGACGCAGACATTCGCGCAGATCGCGCGCACCGACACCGGAAGGGTCCATGCTGTGCAGCCAGCCCAGCGCCATCCGCAGGTACTCACCGGCCTCGTCCCGCTCCTCGGGGGCCGGGTCGGTGCCGGCGTCCGGGTACAGCTGGCGCCAGAAATCCGCAGCCAGTTCCTCAAGCGAT
>JAJPEW010000187.1 GCA_021166755.1 Hydrogenophaga sp.
TGCGTGCCTCGCAGCTGCCGGAAGCGGTCAAGCAGCGGCTGCTCTCACGCGCCGACCACCGCATCAGCGAGCAGGGCGTCATCGTCATCAAGGCCCAGAGCCACCGCAGCCTGGAGCTGAACCGGGCCGACGCCCTGGCCCGTTTGCAGGCGCTGGTGGACGCCGCGGCCCACGTGCCCAAGACGCGCAAGGCCACCCGTCCCACGCTGGCCTCGCGGCAGCGTCGGCTGGCGGGCAAGGCCAGCCGTTCCCAGATCAAGCAGGGACGAAGCGCCGTCCGCGGCATCGACTGAGCGCGCCCGGGATCCTCAGCTTGCGTGATAGACCGTCAAGTCGGTCAGTACCGTTTCCAGTGGAAAGCGTTGGCCATTCAGGTGGTCCTGTACGCACCGCCATACCAAGGGGCTGCGGTGTCGCTGGCTGCTGGCCTGGATCTCTGCCGGGGTGAGCCATAGCGTGCGAACGATGCCCTGATCCAGAGCCCGCCCGTCTTCAAACCGACCCAGTTCACCGGTATAGGCAAAGCGCAGGTAGGTGACGTCCTCACCGGTGCTGTCGCGCTGAAACCGCGACAGATAGATACCCACCAGCGCCGAGGGCTGGAAGTGGAACGCGGTTTCCTCCAGCGCCTCACGCACCACGCCCTGCTCGGGGCTCTCCCCGGGATCCAGATGTCCCGCGGGGTTGTTCAGTCGCAGGCCCTCGGGCGTCTCTTCTTCCACCAGCAGATAGCGGCCGTCGCGCTCGATGATGGCGGCCACGGTCACGCTGGGTTTCCATCGCATGTTCATATTTTTTGCTTTATGAAAAATAAATATCAACAAGCACCAATGTTGTGCGAGCATGAATCGGCACCACAAAGGCATCACATCTGCAAACCATTGTCGCCCAAGGATTTTCTGGCAGGGTTGACCCGATCCGGTGGATACGGGCTTTCGGGTAAGCTGACACCGATCTTTCAATGTCCCGAGCGAGGAGACAGACATGCTGACAGGCGCACCCACCGCAGGCGCGGTGGGCCAGACCCATATCGCCCTCACGGCAGTGAGGGCCTTGGAACACCATCTCGGAGTGGCCAGCGGCCACTGTCCGATGTCCCTCATCCTTTCCTGATATCCCTGAACCAAGGACTTGCCCATGACGACTGGAGCATCGACCGACCACGCCATGCCCACGCCGCAGCGCATTGGCGTGCCGCGCGAAATCTTTCCCGGCGAAAAGCGGGTGGCGACCGTACCCGATGTGGTGACCAAGCTGGTCAAACTCGGTTTTCAGGTGGTGGTGGAGCAGGGCGCCGGCGATTTGGCCGATGTGAGTGACGACGCCTACCGCGAAGCGGGCGCCAGCATCGCCGGCTCGGCCGCCGAGCTGTGGAACAGTGCCGATATCGTCTTCAAGGTGCGCCCGCCGACCACTGAAGAAGTGGCGCTGATGCGCGCGGGCCAGACCCTGATCGGGTTCGTCTGGCCAGCCCAGAACCCCGACCTGATGCAGCAGCTGGCGGCGAAGAAGGTCACGGTGCTGGCCATCGACTGCCTGCCGCGCACGCTCAGTCGCGCGCAGAAGATGGACGCGCTGACCTCGATGGCTGGCGTCAGCGGCTACCGCGCCGTGGTTGAGGCGGCCAACGCCTTTGGCCGCTTCTTCAACGGCCAGATCACCGCCGCGGGCAAGGTGCCGCCGGCCAAGGTGTTCATCGCCGGCGCCGGTGTGGCCGGTCTAGCCGCCATCGGCGCGGCCGCCAGCCTGGGCGCCATCGTGCGCGCCAACGACACGCGCGCCGAGGTGGCCGACCAGGTGGTCTCGCTCGGTGGCGAGTTCGTCAAGGTCGATTACGAGGAAGAAGGCTCGGGCGGTGGCGGCTATGCCAAGGTCATGAGCGAAGGCTTCCAGGCCGCGCAGCGCGAGATGTACGCGCAGCAGGCGCGCGAGGTGGACATCATCATCACCACCGCGCTGATCCCCGGCAAGCCGGCCCCCAAGCTGATCACCGCCGAGATGGTCAAGAGCATGAAGCCCGGCAGCGTGATTGTCGACATGGCGGCGGAGCAGGGCGGCAACTGCGAACTGACCGAACCCGGCAAGGCCGTCGTGAAGCACGGCGTCACCATCGTCGGCTACACCGATCTGGCCTCGCGCATGGCGCGCCAGTCGTCCACCCTGTACGGCACCAACCTGTTCCGCCTGACCGAGGAGCTGTGCAAGACCAAGGACGGCGTCATCAACGTCAACATGGGTGACGACGCGATCCGTGGCCTGACGGTGATCAAGGACGGCGAGATCACCTGGCCGGCCCCGCCGCTGGCCCCGGCCGCGCCCAAGCCGGCGGCCAAGCCCGCCGCTGCCGCGGCCGAGAAGAAGGGCGGCCACGGCCATGGCAGCAGCGGCCCGTTGCCGGCCAAAACGCTGGCCATCGTGTTCGGTCTGGGTGCGCTGGCCTTCTGGGCCATCGGTGCCTACGCGCCGGCGGCCTTCCTGGGCCACTTCACGGTCTTCGTGCTGGCCTGCTTCATCGGCTACATGGTGGTCTGGAACGTCACGCCTGCGCTGCACACGCCGCTGATGAGCGTGACCAACGCCATCTCCAGCATCATCGTCATCGGGGCGCTGGTGCAGATCCTGCCGCCCGAAGCCGGCACCAACGGGCGACCCGATGCGCTCATCCAGTGGCTGGCCTTTGCCGGCATCGTGCTGACCGCGGTCAACATGTTCGGTGGCTTTGCCGTCACCCGCCGCATGCTCGACATGTTCCGCAAATAAGCCCCCTGACCAGAAAGCCAAGAGACACCCATGACCTCCAGCCTGGCCACGGTCGCCTACCTCGGCGCCGCCATCCTCTTCATCCTCAGCCTGGGTGGCCTGTCCAACCCGGAAACGTCGCGACGCGGCAACCTCTACGGCATCATCGGCATGACGCTGGCGGTGCTGGCCACCATCTTCGGCCCGCGCGTTTCGCCGGCCGGCATTCCCTGGATCGTCGGGGCGCTGGTTGTCGGCGGCAGCATCGGCCTGTACGCCGCGAAAACGGTCAAGATGACCCAGATGCCCGAGCTGGTGGCGCTGATGCACAGCCTGGTCGGCCTGGCGGCCTGCCTGGTGGGCTTTGCCAGCTATGTGGATACCTCGATCCAGTACACCGGGGCCGAAAAGGTCATCCACGAAGTCGAGATCTACGTGGGCATCCTGATCGGTGCGGTCACCTTCTCGGGTTCGCTGATCGCCTTCGGCAAGCTCAACGGCAAGATCGGCGGCAAGCCGCTGCTGCTGCCGGCGCGCCACTGGCTCAACCTGATCGCGCTGCTGGTGGTGATCTGGTTCGGCGGTGAATTCGTGCGCGCCGAGACCGTGGCCGACGGCATGAAGCCGCTGATCATCATGACCGTGCTGGCCCTGCTGTTCGGCATCCACATGGTGATGGCCATCGGCGGCGCCGACATGCCCGTGGTGGTGTCCATGCTCAACAGCTATTCCGGCTGGGCGGCTGCGGCCACCGGCTTCATGCTGGGCAACGACCTGTTGATCGTCACCGGCGCACTGGTGGGCTCCTCCGGTGCCATCCTGAGCTACATCATGTGCAACGCGATGAACCGCAACTTCATCAGCGTGATTGCCGGCGGTTTCGGTGGAGGTGCGCCTGCCGCGCCCAAGGCCGATGGCGCCGCCGCCGAGCCGCAGGGCGAAGTGGTGCCGGTCAGCGCTGCCGAGACCGCCGAGCTGCTGCGCGATGCCAAGAGCGTGATCATCGTGCCCGGCTACGGCATGGCCGTGGCGCAGGCCCAGCACACCGTCAACGAGATTGTCAAAACCCTGCGCGACAAGGGTGTGACCGTGCGCTTCGGCATCCACCCGGTGGCCGGCCGCATGCCCGGTCACATGAACGTGCTGCTGGCCGAAGCCAAGGTGCCCTACGACATCGTGCTGGAGATGGACGAGATCAACGACGACTTCCCCGACACCGACGTGGCCATGGTCATCGGCGCCAACGACATCGTCAACCCGGCCGCGCAGGACGACCCGACCAGCCCGATCGCCGGTATGCCGGTGCTGGAGGTCTGGAAGGCCCGAACCAGCATCGTCATGAAGCGCTCCATGGCCAGCGGCTACGCGGGCGTGGACAACCCGCTGTTCTACAAGGACAACAACCGCATGCTGTTCGGCGACGCCAAGAAGATGCTCGACGAGGTCCTGGTGGCCCTGAAGGGCTGAGCGGATGGGTTCGGGGCTGGTACTGCTGTTTCTGTAGCGTGGTTCCGGCCCCGGAAATCAGATTAGAGAGTGCAGTCAGTTTCCGGTCAGGGTAAAACACGATCTGCAACATCTTCGGCAGCCGCAATAATGCGCGGTTGCCGTCCGATGGGACCGCACCCCTGTCCATAACCACGGAGATCCGAATGACCGCAGCAACGGCTGACCGCCCCTGGCTGGGCGCCTATCCGCAGGGTGTTCCTGCCGACATCAATGTCGACCAGTACCCCTCGCTGGTTCACCTGATGGAGGAGAGCTTCGGCAAGTTCGCCAGCCGGCCGGCTTACAGCTTCATGGGCAAGGAGCTGAGTTACGCGCAGGTGGACAGCCTGTCGCAGGCCTTTGCCGCCTACCTGCAGGGCCTGGGGCTGGTCAAGGGCGATCGCGTGGCCATCATGATGCCCAACGTGCCGCAGTACCCGGTGGCGGTCGCGGGCATCTTGCGCGCCGGCATGGTGGTGGTCAACGTCAACCCACTTTACACCGCCCGTGAGCTGGAGCACCAGCTCAAGGACTCGGGTGCCAAGGCCATCGTCATCATCGAGAACTTTGCCCACACGCTGGAGCATTGCATCGCGCACACGCCGGTCAAGCACGTGGTGCTGGCCGCCATGGGTGATCTGCTGGGCCTGCTCAAGGGCAGCATCGTCAACTACGTGGTGCGCAACGTCAAGAAGATGGTGCCCGCCTTCAACCTGCCGCAGGCCGTGCGCTTCAATGAAGCCATCGCCCGCGGCACCAAAGGCAGCTTCAAACGCCCCGAACTCAAGGCCGATGATGTCGCGGTGCTGCAGTACACCGGCGGTACCACCGGTGTCTCCAAGGGCGCCGTGCTGCTGCACCGCAATGTGATCGCCAACGCGCTGCAATCCGAGGCCTGGAACGACCCGGTCATGAAGCAGGTGCCGGCAGGCGAACAGCCCACCAGCGTCTGCGCATTGCCGCTGTATCACATCTTTGCCTTCACGGTGAACATGGTCCTGGGTCTGCGCACGGGCGGCAAGGTGATCCTCATCCCCAACCCCCGCGATTTTGGTGCGGTGCTCAAGGAATTGTCCAAGCACACCTTCCACAGCTTCCCGGCGGTGAGCACCTTGTTCAATGCCCTGGCGAACCATCAGGACTTCAACACCGTCAACTGGAAGAATTTGAAGGTCTCTGTCGGGGGCGGCATGGCGGTGCAGAGCGCCGTGGCCAAGCTGTGGCTAGAGAAAACCGGCTGTCCCATCTGTGAGGGCTACGGCCTGTCGGAAACCAGTCCGTCGGCCAGCTGCAACCCGGTCACGACCACCACCTTCAGCGGCACCATCGGCGTGCCGCTGCCCAACACCTGGATGAAATGCGTCGACGACGACGGCCACGAAGTGCCGCAGGGGCAGGCCGGCGAGATTGCGATCAAGGGGCCGCAGGTCATGGCCGGCTACTGGCAGCGTCCCGACGAGACCGCCAAGGTCATGCTGCCCGATGGCTACTTCAAGACCGGCGATATCGGCGTCATGGACGAGCGCGGGTATTTCAGGATCGTCGATCGCAAGAAAGACATGATCCTGTGCGCCGGTTTCAATGTCTATCCCAACGAAATCGAAGATGTGGTGTCCACCCTGGCGGGTGTTCTGGAGTGCGCAGCGGTCGGCATTCCGGATGAAAAGGCCGGGGAGGCGATCAAGCTGGTTATTGTGAAAAAGGACCAGTCACTGACTGAGGAAGCGGTGCGTGCCCACTGCCGCGAAAATCTCACCGGCTACAAACAGCCGAAAATCATTGAGTTCCGCACCGAATTGCCGAAAACACCGGTAGGCAAGATCCTGCGGCGTGAGTTGCGGGACAAGAAGTGATGACCGGACACCCGGCGGGTTGCTGACCCTGCCCAAGGCCCGGCCATAGCCCGGGCGTTTGTTTTTTTGGGGTCATGCCCGCTGTCAAAGCCCACGGGGTCTG
>JAJPEW010000264.1 GCA_021166755.1 Hydrogenophaga sp.
ATGAGCTCGAACAGCTGGGGGAGAACCTGGCCGCCTGGATGCAGACCATTCCCGAGGAGGCCCGCGCGGCCGTGGCCGAGGCCATGCAGCCTGTCATCGACGGTCGCACCGACACCTACCAGGTGGAGCACCCGGTGCTGCGCAAGGACGGCTCCCGGGGTTGGGTGAGGGTCCGCGGGCAGCGGGTGACAGCACCCGGGGAGGTGCCGCTGCGGATTGTCGGCTCATCGCTGGACATCACCGACGCGGTCCAAGCGGCCGAACAATTGCGCCAGGCCAACCAGGTGCTGGAGCAGCGCGTGGCGGAACGCACTGCCCAGCTCCTCCAGGCCAATCAGGAACTGGAAGCCTTCTCGTATACCGTCTCGCACGACCTGAAGGCACCTCTGCGCGGCATCGACGGCTACAGCCAGTTGCTGGTGGAGGACTACGCTGAGCAGCTGGACGAGACGGGGCGTCAGTTCGTGCAGCGCATCCGCGATGGTGTCCGGATCATGGGCGACCTGATCGGCGATCTGCTGGAGTATTCGCGCATGGAGCGCAGAGACATGGCGCGTGATCCCGTGGCCCTGCAGCCGCTCGTGCAGCAGGTGCTGGACGGTTATGAGTCGGATGTCCGGCAGCAAGGCGTCTGCGTGGACATCAGTCTTCCCGCCGTGACGCTGGCGCTGGATCCGGAGGGCATGGCGGTGGTGCTGCGCAACCTGGTGGGCAATGCGATCAAGTTCAGCCGCGACAGCAAGCCTCCTCGCATCACGATCGCCGGTGAGCTGGTGGACGGGCGCTGCCGCCTGTGGGTGCGTGACAATGGCATCGGATTCGACATGAAATATCACGATCGCGTGTTTGCCATGTTCCAGCGCCTGCACCGGGCCGAAGAGTTTTCGGGGACCGGTGTGGGGCTGGCCCTGGTGGCCAAGGCGGTTCACCGCATGGGTGGGCGCGTCTGGGCACAAAGCGCGCCTGGTGAAGGTGCCACTTTCTATCTGGAGTTCTCAGCATGAATGCCGCCATCAATGTGCCTCCGATCCTGCTGGTGGAGGACAACCCCATGGACCTGGACCTGACGCTGCGGGCGTTTAGCAAGAAGAAGTTCAGCAACCAGGTGCATGTGGCCAGGGACGGGGAGGAGGCACTGGCCTTCATCCACCGGTGGGATTCGGGCGAAACGGTGCCGGCCGTCATCCTGCTGGACATCAACCTGCCCAAGGTCAACGGTCTGGAGGTGCTGCGCCAGCTCAAGGGGCATCCGGTCTACCGCCGCATCCCCGTGGTGGTGCTGACCTCCTCACGCGAGGACAGGGACCTCAAGACAGCCTACGATCTGGGGGTCAATTCCTATATTGAGAAACCGGTCAGCTTCAGCAAGTTCATGGAGGTGGCCGAACAGATTGAACTCTACTGGTGCGTGCTCAATGAGCGCCCCCGCTGATCCTCCTCCCGAAAGGACCCCATGTTCAAGATTCTCATCCCTGTCGACGGCTCTGACCTGGCCCTGGAGGCGGTGCGTCATGCGCTGACCCTGGTGGGGCACGGCTTGAAGGCACGTTTTTTGCTGGCCAACGTACAGGAGCCCGCCAACCTGTACGAGGTGGTGGTTGCTCACGACCCGAATGTGCTGCGCGAGGTGAGCGAGGCCGCCGGCCGTGATGCGCTGCGCGCTGCGGTGGATCTGCTGCAGGCCGCCAGTCAGACGGTGGAGGCGGTGGTGGTCCAGGGCGACCCGGCACAGGAACTGCTGCAGCTGATCGAGGCGCATGCCCCGCAGGTGGTGATCCTCAGTGCGCGCGGAGCGGGTGCCCTGCGCTCGGTGCTCATGGGGTCGGTCTCCCAGGCCTTGCTGGGCAGCAGCCCGGTGCCTGTGACGGTGGTCCATCCGGTCCAGACCGACTGAGGCGGCGCCCGGTTCTCTCGACCCAGCCCTGAGCGTGATGCCCAGGGCTTTTTTCATGGTGGTTCAACATCCGACAATTACGCTTAGGTAAATGAATTTACGGATATGGAATTTTGAGCTACAGTCTGCAGCCAACAGGAACCCGATTGGAGACAACTGATGGGCACGTACACCTATCCCACCTTTCCCTACCGGGCGCCCGCCGACCTCATGGCCGGCGCGCCCCAGCGCAAACCCCTGGTGATCATTGGCGCCGGTCCGGTGGGGCTGGCTGCCGCCATTGACGCGCGGCTGCAGGGTCTGGAGGTGTTGCTGTTCGACGAGGAAGACAGCGTGTCCTTTGGTTCGCGGGCCGTCTGCTATGCCAAGCGGGCGCTGGAAATCCTGGACCGCCTGGGCGTGGGTGACACGGTCTGCGAGAAGGGCGTGAGTTGGAATGTAGGCCGCACTTTCCTTCAGGAAGACGAGGTCTACCGTTTCAACCTGGTGCCCGACGCCGGCCACAAGCGTCCGGGCATGATCAACCTGCAGCAGTACCACCTGGAGGAAGCCCTGGTCAGACGCGCCACCGAACTGGGCGCCGATCTGCGCTGGAAGTACAAGGTGGTGGGCGTGCAGCCGCTGGACGATGGCGCGCGGGTAATGGTGGAAACGCCCGATGGCGGCTTCGAGATCGAGGCCGACTGGCTGATCGTGGCCGATGGGGCCCGTTCCAATGTGCGGCGCCAACTGGGTCTGGACATCGAAGGGCATGTCTTCAAGGACCGTTTCCTGATCGCCGACGTGATCATGAAGGCCGACTTCCCCGCCGAGCGCTGGTTCTGGTTCGATCCGCCTTTCCACCCCAACCAGAGCGTGCTGCTGCACAAGCAGAGCGACAACGTCTGGCGCATTGACTTCCAGCTGGGCTGGGACGCCGATCCGGAAGAAGAGAAGAAGCCCGAGAACATCATTCCCCGGGTGAAGGCCATGCTGGGCGATGACCGGGAGTTCGAGCTGGAGTGGGCCAGCATCTACACCTTCCAGTGCCGCCGCATGAAGAACTTCCGCCATGGCCGCCTGCTGTTTGTGGGCGACGCGGCGCACCAGGTCTCGCCGTTCGGCGCGCGCGGTGCCAACTCCGGCTTCCAGGACACCGACGACCTGATGTGGAAGCTGGCGCTGGTGATGAAAGGTCAGGCGCCCGATGCGCTGCTGGACACCTACGACGCCGACCGGATCTACGCGGCAGACGAGAACATCCGCAACTCCACCCGCTCGACCGACTTCATCACGCCCAAGAGCAAAGTCAGCCGCCAGTTCCGCAATGCGGCGCTGCAACTGGCCCGTCACCACCCCTTTGCCCGCAAGCTGGTCAACTCGGGGCGCCTGTCGGTGCCGGCCTTTCTGGTGAACTCGGCCCTGAACACGCCCGATGCCGATGCCTTTGACGGGAACATGGTGCCTGGCGCCCCCATGGACGATGCGCCGGTGCGCCTGGGCGGCCAGGATGCCTGGCTGCTGGACCAGCTGGGCAACCGTTTCGTGCTGATGGTGTTCGCCGACCGGGCCGACACGCTGGATCCTTCATGGATCGCCCTGGCCGGCGAGTTGGCCGCAGGGACGGTGCCGGTTCAGACCTTGCTGGTCACCGCACACCCGGGGGCAGCCCCGTCGGGCATGACGGTGTTGCATGACCGCGACGGGCTGGTCGCCCAGCGCTACGATGCGCGCCCGGGCACTGCCTATCTGGTGCGGCCGGACCAGCACGTGGCCGCGCGCTGGCGCCGGACCGAGGGCGGCCTGGTGCGCGCCGCACTGGCCCGTGCCACTGGTCAGACCGCCGCGGTGGCCGTCGACGACACCGTGCCCGCCTGAATCCCGAGGAGACCCCGATGCCGCTGCAACTGCAACCGAACCTGGCCGAGGCCGGCCAACGCTATTTCCGGGATTTCACCCCGGGAGATGACTTCTACCAGGCACTGATCGATGCCCACCGCGATCTCAGCGACGAACAGAGCGAAATGCTCAATGCCCGACTGATCCTGATCCTGGCCAACCACATCGGCGACATCGGGGTGCTGCGCGAGGCCCTGGCGGCAGCCCGTGACGGGGTCTGAATCCCTGCGGGGTTGCCGCTGAGCGGGAAAACCCCGATAAGAGGGTGGATTTCCCCTCAAGTCTGGTGACAGACGGCCGAAACTTCTAGAAAAACGGGGAAAGCATTTGTCCGTAATTCAGATGAGCGGAGGCTTGTCATGCTCAGTATCAATACCACACCCTCTGCCCCTTGGCCGGTGACCACCGGGCAGACGACGGTGCAACCGGTTCAGCCGGTCGCCGCGCCTTCTGCGAAGCAGGGTTCCACCAACGACTCACGTCAGCAGGCTGACGATGGGAGAGGGGCTGCATTGCCCAGCGCGTCGGTGAAGGTCAGCACCGCTGCGCGTGAAAAAAGCGAGGAGCCGCAGGCAGCGCCCTTGCTGCCGCGCGAGCGTCCACCAGAAGAGCAGGAGCGTGCTCAGAACGAGGTGGACGACGCCAAGGCGGAAGAGGCCGAGCGCCAGCGGGAAGCCGAACGGCAGCGGCCACAGCCGCAGCATCTGCTGTCCACCATCTGGAAGGCCAGTGCCGCGGTTGTGGACCAGGCGCTTGGCGAGCCGCAGGTGGCCACCTCGCCAGTGGAAGAGAGCCAGGCGGCCGCCGAGCCCGCAGGCGTCGTGGTCGTGGCGACCGCCGGTCGAATGATCACCGGCCAGCAGGACGCTGCCGAGGCACCGACCAGCGGGACTCAGGCTGCCGATTCGCAGGAAGTGGTGGCTTACGACGAACGGGGCAACGGCGAGACCGCGCCCGTCGAACTGGGAGTCATCGTCAGCGAGAGAGTCTGACGAAGCACAGGGACCTTGCTGTCCCCGATGCCGGAATGAGAAAGGGGCCGTCAAGGCCCCTTTCTCATGCCTGTGAGGGCCTGATCAAGCTTTCGCCTCGAAGACCCGGACGGCGTCACGGGTGGCCTCGGCCTCCCGGCGCAACTGCTCGGCATACTCCTGACCGATCGGTTCCTCGGTCTGAGTGGCCAGATGCTCGATGCGGGCCGACGTGTCCACCAGCGCCTTGAATCCCATGAGCATGGAGGTGCCCTTGAGCTTGTGGGCGTTGTGGCCGATCGCCTTGCGATCACCCTCAGCCATGTTCTGCAACAGCACCGGCACAGTCCCCTCCGGTGGCCTGAACAAGGTGTCGAGCATTTCTTCCAGGGAGTCCTCCGGCATCATCGACACGATTTCGCCGTAGGCTTCCGCGTCGATCAGGATGGCCGCCGACATCTCCGGCGTGGGCAGGATCACGGGCATTTCGTAGCTGGAGAGCGTGAAGGGGCGCGAATCGAGCGGAATCCCGGAGGATCCGCCGGCATCTTCGCCCGGGATGGCTTGTGCCCCCGCCTGCGGTTCAAGCAAGCCACAGCGAGCCAGCGCACGTTTAAGGTCCTCGGCCTGCAGCGGCTTGCTGGCGAACTCGTTGATGCC
>JAJPEW010000013.1 GCA_021166755.1 Hydrogenophaga sp.
CCATCTCCAGCGCGGCCGTGAAACCAGCCCATGCACGCGGCTGCCACGCCAGCTCGCCGAAGAACAGGCGATCGGGCGTGCCCGGAATCCGGTTGCCCTTGAGCAGCGTGGAGCCTCCGCGGCTCGTGAACGACTGGTCAAAGCGGGCATTGAGCGTGGAGAACGCCAGGTGGCTGCTCCACTCGGGAGACCATTGGGCGCTGTGGGTCACCTCCACGCCCGCCCGGCTGGTCCTGCCGGCGTTGGTATAGACCGTGCGTCCGCCGCTGCTGGTGGCCACCACGATCTCATCGGACGTGGAGATATGGAAGAGTGCGACATCCAGGCGCTGGCCTTCACCCAACCGGGTCTTCACACCCAGCTCCGCGTGTGTGCTTCGCGCCGCCTTCAACTGCAAGTTGGGTCCGCTGCCATTGCCCGTGTAAGCGATCTCTGTGAGCGTCGGCGTCTCGAAGCCGCGACCGATGTTGGCATAGACATTGAGGTCTGGCCCCAGGTGGCGCGTGAGGCCGATCACCGGGTTGGTGGCGCTGAAGCTCACCCGACCACTGTCGTCAGGATTGTCCGAGCGAACAAAGAAATCCCTGATCCGGAAATCCACCCGGTTGGCCCGCAAACCTGCCACGGCGCTCCAGTCCTCGCTGATCACCCAGTCGGCCTGCACATAGGCACCGGTGCTGTCGACACTGTCGTCCTCTTCCCGCTTGAGTTCGCCCCGCTCGCCCAGGTTGTTGATGAAGCCGCGACGGCGCTCGCTCATGCGTTCCAGATCCAACCCTGTGGTCAGGCGCACTTCCCCTTCTCCGGCCGCGATGCGGCGAGACCATCGCAGTCCGGTGCCACTGTAACGACGGTCCAACTGCACGATGCCGCCGGCCGCCGTGGGCGAAAGCTGTGCGAAGAGCGGAATAGAGAGTCGGTTGTCCAGGTCCCGCTCGCCCGCGTACACCCGCGCTGAAACCTCGCTGCGGTCGTCAAGCCGGTGTTCCGCCACCAGACCCAGCTGGTTCTGTGACACCTCCTTGCCAGCCCGGTAGAGCGTCGAATTGGCCACCGCCTGGCGCGGATCGGACTCCAACTGTTCCCGCGACAGACCCAGCGTGTCACCCGACTCGGGCTGCTCAAAGACGTTGGCCACCAGGGTGAATCTCGTGTCCTGGCTGGACGCCCATCTCAGCTTGGCATTGGTGTGCTGCCGCTTGGCCGAGCTGTTGGCCCGCCAGCCACCGGTCGAGAAGTCGCTGTGATCGATCACGTAGTTCAATGAACCGCTCTGTCCCGCCGCCTGCAGGCCGTATCGGCGCAGCCGGTCGGCGCCTGCGTCCACGCTGAAGCGGACCTCGGGCTTAACCGGACCATCGGCGGTGAAAACCTGAAGCACACCGCCCGCCGAATTGCCATACAGCTGTGCCAGCGGACCGCGCAGCACCTCGATTCGCTGCGCCGAAGGCAGGCTGATGGTCGACGCCTGGCTCTGGCCATCGGGCATGGTGGCCGGGATGCCATCGACGATCAGGCGCGCGCCGCGAATGCCAAAAGGAGATCGCGCACCAGAACCCCGGATCGACAGCTGAAGGTCTTGGGCATAGTTCTGGCGATTGAGCACAGCAATGCCCGGCACCCGGGTCATCACCTCGGACAGGTTGACGCGCGGGCCTGCAGCCTCGATGGCCGTCAGACCGACCGCCTGAACCGAAGCCGGCGCGTCAAAGCTCTGCTGTTCCTGGCGAGAGGCACTGACGACGACCTCCTGCAAGATCTGTGCGCTGGCCATACCCGCCACGGTCATGCTGATGGGAACGGTCAGGCATCGCAGGGGAAATGCAGGGGGTGGGGGCATCGTCTGTCTCCGGTGGGGCGACATCTGCAGCCTGCTGGTGCCACATGCCCACAGGGTCAGATTGTTCAGGAATGGGATGGCTGCGCCAGTTCGTCAGAAGGAAACACCCTGAACCGGGTCAGGATTGATGAGGATCGAGCGCAATAACCAGCGCGCTGCTGGCCATGAGGGCAAAAGCGCGCTGGCCCCTTCGACGGCCAAAGGGCCTGGCCGCAAAGCCGACCCAGGTTCCTCCCCCGTCCAGTGTCAGCGTCACCTCGTCCCGGTTCGCCCCCCGGGCAATACGCAACACCTTCCCGCTCAGCTGGCATTGTCCGGCACCCAGATCTGGCACCCGTTCAACCACCTCCACGGCAGTGGCCTTGCACAGCAGCAGGACTGGCAAATCTGTCCGCAAGCCCAACAGATCCGCACTCTCGCGGGTGATCGATGAAGTCAGCTCCTGCCCGTCCTCCAGGCACAGGCGAACCAGCACGAGGGGATCCTCCTGAGCCAGCGACTGCACCCCACTGACCCGAGCGGGCAACTGGTTGCGCATGCTGGTCTGCACCCCCAGACCGGCCCCCGCGGAGGCAGACGCGCCCGCACCAGCGTGACGTGCCAGGACCGCATCCCTCGCCTGGGCCAGTTCGTCGGCCAGCACCAGCAAGCGACGACCCTCCTCCGTGATCCGGGCGCCCCCTCCCCCGCTGCCTCCCACCGTCCGCTCGACCAATGGTGTTCCGCTGAGACTGGTGAGCGTATCGATGGCCTGCCAGGCGGCCTTGTAGCTGATGCCGGCCTCGCGGGCGGCCTGCGAGATCGAGCCCGAGACGCCGATCCGTCGCAACACCTCCAGGCGCTTGTCGCTGATGGCATGACCGAGTGCCTGGTGCAAAGAGTCTGACCGGGGAGTGGTCGGCAAGTTGGAAGCTCGCTTCATGGTGGCCTATTGTTCCACGCACCACAAGCCAAAACAGACCCAGACCGCCTTTGCTAAACTCGCTATTCCAATTTTGAACAGCGATGGGTGATACTCCCGAGGCTACCTTCAAGGAACTGTCCATGCGTCACTACCTTCAGCTGATTGGCGCCATCGTCATCGCATCCTCGGTGCCGGCACTCACCTGGGCTGCCGAGGCCCAGGTTGCGGTGGCCGCCAATTTTGCCGAGCCGATCAAGGCGATTGCCGCCGTGCTGGAGAAGACCACCGGGCACACCATCCGTGTCTCCCTGGGCCCGACGGGTGGCATCTACACCCAGATCAGGAACGGCGCGCCGTTTGATGTCTTCCTGGCCGCCGACACCGAGCGACCGGCCATGCTTGAGAAAGAAGGCCTGATCAAGCCCGGCAGCCGTTTCACCTACGCCACCGGCAAGCTCGTGCTGTGGTCTTTGCGGGCGGGCCGTGTGGACGACAGGGGCGAGATCCTGAAGGCGCCCGATCTGCGCAAGGTGTCCTTCGCCAACCCCAAGTCAGCCCCCTACGGAGCGGCTGCCGTCGAGGTCATGAACAAGCTGGGAGTTCAGGCGTCGCTGCAAACCAGACTGGTTCAGGGTGAGAGCATCGGCCAGGCCTTCAATTTCGTGAAAACCGGCAACGCGGATGTCGGGTTTGTGGCCATGTCCCAGGTGCTTGAGGGCGGCAAACTCAAGGAAGGATCGGTGTGGGTCATTCCGCAGGCCCTGTACAACCCGATCCGTCAGGATGCGGTGATCCTCAAGCGCGGCGAGAACAACGAAGCCGCCCAGGCCCTGATCAATCTGCTGCGCAGCCCCAGCATCAAGAATCTGATCCGCTCCTACGGCTACGATATCTGAGTCAATAGTCACCCCTGCATGTTCCTGTCACCCGACAACCTGGAAGCCATATGGCTCACCGTCAAGGTAGCCGCTATCACCACCGCGATCCTGCTGGTGTTCGGCATGCCCCTGGCGTGGTGGCTGGCCCGTTCGAAGGCATGGATCGCCAAGCCCGTGGGCGCCTTGGTGTCGCTGCCTCTGGTGCTGCCTCCCTCGGTGCTGGGCTTCTACCTGCTCGTGGTGATGGGCCCCCATGGTCCGGTCGGGCAATGGATGGTCGCCCTCGGTCTGCCCACCTTGCCATTCACCTTCTCCGGTCTGGTGGTGGCCTCGGTGTTCTACTCACTGCCCTTTATGGTCCAGCCGATTCTCAGCAGCATGCAGGCCCTGGGAGAACGCCCGCTGGAAGCCGCTGCCACGCTGCGGGCCTCCCCTCTCGACCGCTTTTTTCATGTGGTGCTGCCGCTCTGCCGGCCGGGCATCGTCACCGGCTGCATCATGAGCTTCGCCCACACGGTGGGCGAATTTGGCGTCGTCCTGATGGTGGGCGGCAACATTCCCGGGGTTACCCGCGTGGTGTCGGTGCAGATCTTTGACCATGTGGAAGCACTGGAGTACGCCGACGCTCACCGCTTGGCCGCCGTCATGCTGGTGTTTGCGTTCGTGGTGCTGCTCACACTGCAGGTCTACAACGCCCGTCAGGCCAGGAAGGCGATGGCATGATGACCGCGGCCAGTGAGCTTGTTCTGCGCGCCGAACTGAAGCGTCCGGACTTTGCGCTGGACGTGGATCTTCGCCTGCCGGGCCACGGCATCACCGTGCTGTTCGGCCCATCCGGATCGGGAAAGACCACCTGCCTGCGGGTGCTGGCGGGCCTGGAACGGGCCAGCGATGCCCAGGTGATCATCGGTGGTCAGACCTGGCAGGACAGTGAGCAAGGGGTCTGGTTGCCCACCCACCGCCGCTCGGTCGGCTATGTGTTCCAGGAAGCCAGCCTGTTCGCGCACCTGACGGTGGAAGGCAACCTGCGTTTCGGTCACGACCGAACCCCGGTCGCACAGCGACGCCACGACTGGCGCCATGGCCTGAATCTGCTGGGCATCGGCCACCTGCTGCGTCGACACCCGCACGAACTATCGGGAGGCGAACGCCAACGCGTTGCCATCGCCCGTGCCCTCGCCACCAGCCCCACCCTGTTGCTGATGGACGAACCACTGGCCGCTCTGGACGCCGCCCGCAAGGCCGAAATCCTGCCCTGGCTGGAGCAGTTGCATGAAGGGCTGGACATCCCCGTGGTCTACGTGACCCACTCCATCGACGAGGCCGCCCGGTTGGCCGATCACATGGTGCTGCTAAAGGAAGGTCGAGTGCAGGCTCAGGGATCTGCGGTCGAGCTCATGGCCCGCGCCGACCTGCCCCTGGCCCACGGCGACAGCGCCGCCGCCTTGGTCGAGGCGGTCACCTGCGGTTTGCAGAGCGATTCTGGCCTGTGTGAACTGCGGTTCGACGGCGGCACCCTGCTACTGCCCCAGACCCGCACCAAGCCCCTGCCTGAGCGCACACCCGTGCGGGTCCGTATCCAG
>JAJPEW010000048.1 GCA_021166755.1 Hydrogenophaga sp.
GCTGTGCGATACCCAGCCGAAGGATCTCGGCCCCTGTCCCGACGTCGAGCAATCGCGAACTGAGACCGACCGTCATGGCCTTCAGGTCGCTGATCCGGTCGTTGCCGCCATAGATCCCATCCCAGAACATGGACATGAAGTTGTAGTCCACAAAGCCCGAGTCGTAGTTGGGCAGCTCGTTCTGATCTCGGAAAGGTGTGTAAGCCAGGAAAACCCTCGGTTCCAGGGTTTGCACAAAACTGCGCCCGAACATGTCGGCGTTTCGTTCAAAGATCAGACCACTGTCCACGCTCAAGGTGGGAACCACCCTGGACTTGGTCAGCGGAGAACCGATCGTGTCGTCAAACTTGTACTGGGCGGCGTGCAGCCTGGCTCGTGGCTGCACATACCATCCGGGTGCCTGCCAACGGCGCGTCAATATGGCACTGGCCATGAAACGATCGCCGCCATCCTTCACTCGCGTGTTGTCGGTGTCAAGGAACGACCGCCGGAAGCGCGAGTTGTTGGCAAAGAACTGGTACTCCCACTCGGGCAAGCCCAACAGATCGAGGTCAAACCGGTTGTAAGCGGCACTGACCTGAGGCAGCTGATTGAAAGGGGGGATGATTCTGGAGGTCTCATCCTGCAACGTCTGATAGACGTTGGCGCCAGCGCTGACCATCCAGTTGCCGTAGTACCACGCCAGGTTGCCACCACTGGGGAGCAGGCGCCCCCACTTGGTATCGGCCACCCGCTCGAAGTCCCGCCAATAGTTGTTGTCACTCACCCGATTGAGGTTCATGCCAAGCACCAGGGCACCCACAGGCGACGGCAAGCGCTGGAAGTGCTGCTGCGAATAGAACCAGCGGTTTTCATCGCGCAAACGGTCCGAAGGCAACAGGGCGGCTCGGGCCTGACCGGTGAAGGTCGGCATCAGGTACCGGAAATCGGCTTCCACATCGACACCACGCTTGCCCATCAGGGTGGGCGTGAGCGTCAGGTCGTAGTTGGGCGCGAGGTTGAAGTAGTAGGGTGCCTTGACCTCGAAGCCATTGAGCGAATCCACCCCGACGGCGGGCGAGAGAAAGCCGCTTTTGCGCGCATCGGAAATGGGAAAACTCAGGATGGGCGCGGCCAGGATCGGGACATCCTTGAACTCGAGCACACCGGAATAGGCGTAGCCGACATCTTCCACCTGATCCAGGTCGATGCGCTTGCCGCGCACCAGCCAGTCGGGTTTCCAGGCACCACCGCCCGGCGGACGCGGACAGGTGGAGTAGGTGCCCTCATGGACCTGCATGTGGTCCTTGTCGAGGAAATCGACGCGGCTGGCGTTACCCGTGCCCTCGTTCTTGAGCAGGCGGTACTCGGGCTGCTCGAAGAAACCCTTGTCGGTGTTGACATTCATCTCCAGGCGCGGACCGGAGAAGTGGTCACCGTTGCGCTGGATGCGCACCTGGCCGATGGCCTTGGTGTCACCGGTGGACTGGTCGTGCTCGATGCGATCGGCGCGAATGACCTGGTCATGGCGCCGCAACTCGGCATCGCCTTCGATGACCGTGTTGCCATCGTTCTTGCCCTCGATCTGCTCGCCGTAGACAAAGGTCGGCACCTGCCGGCGCAACTCGGGTGACAGGTTTTCCTGCAACATGCCGCCCGACCTGAGCGTGAGGCCGCTGTCCACATCGCCCGACTGCTGGGCACGCACCATGGAGGGGGAGGTCACCGCCGCCAGGGCCATCGCTGCCACCAGCACCTGCAGGGCGCGGGCGATCGGCGTGGGTTCCAGGTGGAATTGCAGCGGGGCGGAGCGCCTGCGCAGGGTCGGGGTCGGTTCTTGGGTCACGATGGTCGGGGCGGTGAGGTCAGGAACGTCCGGCACGCAAGGGATCGGCAGGCTCGCCCGGGGTGCGTCAGTAAAATCCGGCCCATTATCCTATGACGCAGGGCACCCGAGCAGGTCGCCATCGCGTCCCACCCATCCTTGTGTTTCATGACCCAGCCCGACCCGTCCATCCCGTGGCCCGATGCCGACCGTGAACAGGCCTTCGGCCGCTGGCTCGCCATGACGGCCGACGCCCACGGCCTGCAGCCTGACAGCGTCCGGCTGGCTTCGGCCGACGCGAGTTTCCGCCGCTACCTTCGCGTGGACACTCTGGGGGGCGAGAGCCGGATCATCATGGATGCGCCGCCCCAGAAGGAAGACTGTCGCCCCTTTGTGAAGGTGGCCTCGCTCATGAAGGACGCCGGTCTGCGGGTACCCGAGGTGCTGGCCTGGGACGAGGCGCAGGGCTTCATGCTGCTGACCGATCTGGGCCGGGACACGATGATGGCGCAGATCGATGCCGAGCGCCCCCAGGCCAATCTGGCGCGCTACCAGCAGGCCACCGATGCCCTGCTGGCCTGGCAGCTGGCCTCGGCCCCTGGCGTGCTGCCACCTTATGACGAGGCATTGCTGCGCCGTGAGTTGCAGCTGTTCCCGGACTGGTACCTGGCGCAGCACAAGGGCCTGGCGGTGGAAGGCGCGATGGCGCAGACCCTGCACAAGACCTTTGACACCATCGTGGCCCGCAACCTGGCCGCGCCGCAGGTGTACGTGCACCGCGACTTCATGCCGCGGAACCTGATGGTTCCCCTGACCGCCGGGAACACGCCTGCGCAGCAGCTGGGCGTGCTGGATTTCCAGGATGCGGTGCATGGCCCCATCACCTACGACATCGCCAGCCTGATGCGCGACGCCTTCCTGAGCTGGGAAGAGGACTTCGTCATCGACGTCACCATCCGCTACTGGGAGAAAGCCCGCAAGGCCGGCCTGATGGACTTCGAGGACTGGCACAGCGACTTCGGCGCGTTCTACCGCGCGGTGGAGTGGATGGGCCTGCAGCGCCACCTGAAGGTGGCTGGCATCTTCGCGCGGCTGACGCTGCGCGACGGCAAACCCAAGTACCTGGCCGACGCGCCACGTTTCATTGCCTATATTCGTGCGACCGCCCATCGCTACCGCGAACTGGCGCCGCTGCTGCGCCTGATCGACGAGGTCGAGGGCCTGCAGGCGGCCAGCGGCTTTGCCTTCGGGCGGGTGTGACCGGATAGCCGATGCCCCGTTTTCACTGCCCCGTCCCCCTCTCGCCCGGCGCCCAGCTGACGCTGCCGGCTGGCGTCGCCCGCCATGTGCAGGTGCTGCGCCTGCAACCCGGCGCGGTCATCACCCTGTTCAACGGCGAGGGCGGTGAATGGGCCGCGAGCATCCTGCGCATGGGCCGCTCCGACGTCGAGGTGCAGGTGCAATCGCATGACCCTATCGAGCGGGAGCCGGTTCGGGCGGTGCACCTGGCCATGGGCATGCCCGCCAACGAGCGCATGGACTGGCTCGTGGAGAAAGCGGCCGAGCTGGGCGTGGCCTCGATCACGCCGCTGCAGACGGCGCACAGCGTGCTGCGGCTGTCCGGCGAACGGGCCCAGAAGAAAAGCGCGCACTGGCAATCGGTGGCGGCCGCGGCTTGTGAACAATGCGGTGGCAACCGGGTGCCCGCCGTGCAGCCGGTGCAGGACCTGTCCTCCTGGCTGAAGACGCCGGCCCAGCCACCCGCGTTGCGTTGCGTGCTGTCGCTGGCCGAAGGCACGCGGCCGCTGCGCGAGGCGCTGCAGGGCGTGCCGGGCGATGAGCCGGTGACCTTTCTGAGCGGCCCGGAAGGGGGTCTGTCGGCACAGGAAGACGCACTGGCACGCGCCGCGGGGTTCGTGCCGGTCACCCTGGGCCCGCGCACCCTGCGCGCCGAAACCGCCGCCCTGGTGGCCCTGGCACAGACCCTGGGCTGCTGACGCGACAGCGCAGGCGCTCCGATCGCTGTATAAACAGCGGCTTATGAATCGAAATCTCTGGCTGCTGGCCGCCGCGCAAGGCCTGTTCCTGACCAACAACGTGGTCTTCATCGCCATCAACGGGCTGGTGGGCCTGAGCCTGGCGCCGCTGGGCTGGATGGCCACGCTGCCGGTGATGGGCTACGTGGTCGGCGGCGCGCTGTCCACGCCGCTGGTGGCGCGAACGCAAAGCGCCTTCGGCCGCCAGGGCTCGTTCCAGATTGGTCTGCTGGTGGCGCTGCTGTCGGCCCTGCTGTGCTGGTGGGCGGCCATGGACAGGAACTTCTGGCTGCTGGTGGCAGCCACCGTGATCGCCGGCTACTACAGCGCCAACGGGCAACTCTACCGTTTTGCGGCGGCCGAGCTGGCTGCGCCGGACTACCGCGAGAAAGCGGTGTCGCTGGTACTGGCCGGCGGCCTGGTGGGCGCGGTGCTCGGCCCCAACCTGGCCAGCCGCACCCGCAACCTGCTGGAGGTGCCGTTTGCCGGCGCCTACCTGGCGCTGGCGGTGGTGGCGCTGCTGTCCATGGTGATCATGGCCTTCATGAAGTTTCCGCCCCTGCCTCCCAGGAAAGCCAATGCCGACACCGGCCGCCCGCTGTCGGTGATCATGAAGCAGCCGGTGTTCATCGTCGCCGCCGCGGGCGCCGCGCTGGGCTATGGGGTGATGAACCTGCTGATGGCGGCCACGCCCCTGGCCATGCAGGTCTGCGGCTTCGAGTTCGACGATGCCGCGCTGGTGCTGGAGTGGCACGTGATCGGCATGTTCGCGCCTGGCTTCTTCACCGGCCACCTGATCAAGCGTTTCGGAGTGCTGACCATCATGGGCGTGGGCGTGCTGCTGAACATCGCCTGCATCGCGATTGCGCTGTCGGGCGTGGACCTGCACCAGTTCCTGATCGCGCTGTTCCTGCTGGGCGTGGGCTGGAACTTCCTGTTCACCGGCAGCACCACGCTGTCGCTGCAGGCCTACCGACCTGAGGAGAAAGACAAGGCTCAGGCCGCCATCAACTTCTTTGTTTTTGCGGTGATGGCGCTGACGTCGTTCGCATCGGGCGCCCTGGTCACGACCCAGGGTTGGGCGCTGCTGAACATCGGTTCGCTGGTGCCCGTGGCCCTGACGGGACTGGCCCTGGTCTGGTTAGCCTGGGTGCGGCGCCAGGCGAAGGTCGCGACCTGACCCGGGCCCTCTCTCAGGCGGGCCAGCGGGCATCCAGCCAGGCCTTCAGGGCGGTGTACGCCGGTGACGGATCGAGTTCGTTGAAGATCTCGTGGTACTGGCCCTTGAGACATTCGCTGCGCACGATATCCCGCGGTGCCACCGCCGTAAAGGCACGGCTGCCCTCCGGGCGGACCAGGCGGTCGTCGCCGGCATACAGCAGCAGGGTCGGCACGGTCCATCCGGGTGAGGCCGCCACCACTCGCGGGCCGTTGACGTCGATGAATCGCGCCAGGCGCGCCGAGATGCGATCGTGCACGAGGCGGTCCTTCTCGTAGGCGGCGACCACGTCAGGATCGTGGGAGATGCGGCTGGCATCGAGCCCGTTGGACAGGGCCAGGTTCGGCGCCCAACGGTTCATCGTGCCGATCAATGCCTTCTTCAAGCCCCCGATGCCGGCATCCAGGGCGGGCGACGACAGCACCAGCGCATCCACCGGGGCCATCTGGCGCTGCACGAACGTCGCACTGACCAGCCCGCCCATGCTGTGTCCCAGGAGAATCAGCGGACAGGCCCACGGTTCGGCGATGTGGCGCCGTGTGTCGTCAACCACTTCCTGCAGATCATCGAGCAGCGCGTCCTCGTAAGGAAGGACGCCCCGATGGCCACCAGACTCGCCATGACCGCGCTGGTCGTAGGCGCGGACACAGAAACCCCAATCGTTCAGGCGCTGGGCCAGCGCGTCGTAGCGCCAGGCGTGCTCGCCCAGACCGTGCACGATCAGCACCACGCCACGGGGCCGCTGCCTCAAGGGTAGGGGCCAGTCGTACAGCGCGATGTTCAGGCCGTCGCGCAGGGTAAAGGGTGCCTGGGTGGTGTCGCTCATGCCAGCACGGTCAGGTTCAGGGCATGCGGGCCATCACCTGGGCCACGGCGGCTGTCAGGCGGCGCGCATAGTCCAGGTGCAGGAACTCGTTGGGGCCATGGGCATTGCTCTTGGGGCCGAGCACGCCGCAGACCATCATCTGGGCTTTGGGAAAGCCCTGGCTGAGCATGTTCATGAGCGGAATGGTGCCGCCCTGGCCGATGGTGCCGCAGGCCGCCCCAAAGTGCGCCTGCGAGGCGTCCTGCAGGGCCTGTTCGAACCAGGGCGTGGTCGACGGCGCATTCCAGCCGCTGGCCGCCCCCTCAGGCGCGAAGGTCACCTTGGCCTGGTAGGGCGCGTTGTCCTCCAGCAAGGCCTTGAGTTGCTGCACCGCCTGCGGTGCATCGACCAGGGGTGGCAGGCGCAGGCTGAGCTTGAAGGCGGTGTAAGGGCGCAGCACGTTGCCAGCATCCTTGAGGGCGGGAAAGCCCTCGGCGCCGGTCACGGACAGGGTGGGGCGCCAGGTGCGGTTGAGCAGGGCCTCGACCGGGTCGGTGGTGGTCGGCAGCGCAAACGCCGTCGAGCCGCCGCAGTCGTGGTGGGCCCAGGGGAAGCGCTTGTAGACCTCCTCACCCAGGATGGCGGCGGTCGCCCGCGCCTGGGCCACGCGCTCGGCCGGCACTTCGCAGTGGAAGCTGGCCGGCAGCAGACGACCCGTCGCACTGTCCTCCAGGCGGTCGAGCACCTGGCGCATGATCCGGAAGCTCGACGGCACCAGACCGGACGCGTCACCGGAGTGGATGCCCTCGGTGAGGATCTCGACCTTGAGCACGCCACTGGCCATCCCACGCAGGCTGGTGGTCAGCCACAGCTGGTCGTAGTTGCCGGCGCCGCTGTCCAGGCAGATCACCAGGCCGACATCGCCCAGGCGACCGCGCAGGGCGTCCACGTAGGGCAGCAGATCGGCCGAGCCGCTTTCTTCGCAGGTTTCGATCAGGCCGACGATGCGGGGATGCGCCACGCCCTGGGCCTTGAGGGCCTGGATGGCGGCGATGCTGGCGTAGACCGCGTAGCCATCATCGGCACCGCCACGGCCATAGAGCTTGCCGTCATCGATCTTGGGCGTCCAGGGGCCCAGGTCGCTGCGCCAGCCGGTGAACTCGGGTTGCTTGTCCAGGTGGCCGTACATCAGCACGGTCTGACCAGATGCCGGTGCCGGTGTGCCATCCTTGCCTTCGCTGGCCGGGACTTCGAAGAAGAGGACCGGTGTGCGCGGACGACCCTGGGCGTCGTTCAGGCGAACCACTTCCAGCGTCAGGCCGGGCACCTGCTGGGCGGCCACCCAGTCGGCGGCGCTTTGCAGCACGCGCTCAAGCAGGCCGTGAGCGGCCCAGTCGGCGTCGAAGGCGGGCGACTTGGCCGGCACCTCGATGTAGCGGACCAGTTCAGGGACGATGCGCTCGGACCAGGCACGGTCGACCATCGCCTGGGTGGCGGCGGCATCCAGCGCAAGGGCGCGGTCGGGCAATCGGGCGTTCATGGGCAGCCTCTCCGTGTGATGTGACACAAGACAAGGCTGCCAGTATAGGCAGATGCCGCACGGCTGTGGGCCGAGCGGGTGAACCCCTGGCGGGGAGGCTCAGCGATCCAGACGGAAGGTGGCGACCACGCCCGCCAGGCGACTGGCCTGGTCACGCAGGCTCTCGGCGGCCGCCGCGCTTTCCTCGACCAGCGCGGCGTTCTGCTGCGTCATCTGGTCGAGCTGCGTCACGGCCACGCCCACCTGGCCGATGCCCTGGCTCTGCTCGCTGGTGGCGGCACTGATTTCGCCGATGATGTCAGTCACGCGCTGCACGCTGGAGACGATCTCGCCCATGGTGTTGCCGGCGTCGGCCACCAGGCGGGTACCGGTCTCGACCTTCTCCACGCTGTTGCCAATCAGGGTCTTGATCTCCTTGGCGGCCTCGGCGCTGCGCTGCGCCAGGCTGCGCACCTCGCCCGCCACCACGGCAAAGCCACGACCCTGCTCCCCTGCGCGGGCCGCTTCCACCGCCGCGTTCAGCGCGAGGATATTGGTCTGGAAGGCGATACCGTCGATCACGCCAATGATGTCGTTGATCTTCTGGCTGCTCTGGTTGATCTCGCTCATGGTGCTGACCACCTGCTCGACCATCGAACCGCCCTGGCGGGCGACACTGGCGGCTTCCTGCGCCAGCTGGGATGCCGTGCGGGCGGCGTCAGCGCTCTGGCGCACCGTGCCGGTGAGCTGCTCCATGGACGCCGCCGTTTCCTGCAGGCTGGACGCAGTCTGCTCGGTGCGCATGGACAAGTCCTGGTTTCCGGTGGCAATCTCGGTGCTGGCGGTACTGATGCTATCAGTGGCGGAACGCACCTGGCTGACGGTCTGGCGCAGGGAACCGATCATGTCACCCAGGGCAGCCAGCAGGCTGCCGGGCACGACCTTGGGCAGCGACACCGCGAGGTTGCCAGCAGCCACCTCTTGCATCGCGGCGACCGCCTGCGCGGGCTCACCACCAATCTGGCGCATCACGCTGCGGAAGGTCAGCCAGCCAATGCCGCCGATGGCCAGCAGGGCCAGCACGCCAACCACCAGACTGGCGGCTGTGGCCTTGAGCACCAGTTGGGCGTAATCGTCGGTGTAAAGCCCAGAGCCGACCATCCAGTTCCAGCCATCGACTCGGACCACGTACTGGAGCTTGGGCACCGGTGTGGTGCTACCCGGACGCGGGAAATTGGTCAGCGCAAAGGCACGGCCGTTGGGACTCTTGGCCAGTTCGCCCAGCAGGAAACCGATCACGTCGGTGCCCTGGCCATCCTTGATCTTGCCGACCATGTTCTGGCCTTCCCACTCGGGCTTGACCGGGTGCATCACCCCCACGCCCTCGGTCGACCAGATGTAGAAGTATTCCTTGCCACCGTCACCGAAGCGCGACATGCGGATGGCGGCCTTGGCGGCGGCCTGTGCGGCCTCGGTGCTCATGCGGCCCGCGGCCGCTTCGGCCTTGAAGCCTTGTGCGATGGTGTAAGCCGAGTCGACCGCGGCAACCAGCTGGCCCTCGCGACCCGCAATGGTCTGCTGCCGCACCATCCACACCGACATGGCACTGATGACGACGATGGCCAGAATGGCAGCGACCAACTGCAGGCCGATCTTGCTGCGAAAGCTCATGGAATCGAGCATGGCTGTGTTCCCTGGAAAACTGGTTAACTGGTTGGACGTGGATGACCCGCGCCGCTCAGGTGGTGGACATCAGGCGGAACGTGGCCACCAGCGCCGCCAGCTTCTGCGCCTGCTCACGCAGGCTGGCGGCGGCGGCCGCGCTTTCCTCGACCAGCGCCGCGTTCTGCTGCGTCATCTGGTCCAGTTGGGACACGGCCTGGTTGACCTGACCCATGCCCTGCGACTGCTCGTTGGCCGCCGTCGTGATGTCCTTGATGAAAGCCGACACCTTGTCGGCGTTGCTCACGATTTCCTGAATCGTCATACCCGCCTCGCCCACTTGGCGCGTGCCGGCTTCGACCTTCTCGACGCTCGTGCCGATCAGGGTCTTGATTTCCTTGGCGGCCTCGGCGCTGCGCTGGGCCAGGCTGCGCACCTCACCAGCCACCACCGCGAAGCCCCGGCCCTGCTCGCCCGCGCGGGCGGCTTCCACCGCCGCGTTGAGCGCCAGGATGTTGGTCTGGAAGGCAATGCCGTCGATCACGCCGATGATGTCGTGGATCTTCTGGCTGCTCTGATTGATCTCCTGCATGGTGTTGACCACCTGGTTGACCACCTGGCCACCCCGTGCAGCCACTTCGGCGTTCGAAGACGCCATCTGGTTGGCTTGTCGGGCGGCCTCGGCGCTCTGGTGCAGGTTGCCGTTGATCTGCTCGATGCTGCTGGCCGTCTGCTGCAGGTTGCTGGCGGTCTGCTCGGTGCGGTTGGACAGGTCCTGGTTGCCCGAGGCGATCTCGGCACTGGCGGTGCCGATGCTGTCGGTGGCCCGACGCACCTCACCGACAATGCGCGCCAGCGACGTCTGCATCTCACCGAGCGCACGCGACAGGTCGGCCAGCTCGTCCTTGCCGTCCACGTCGATCCGGCGAGTCAGGTCACCCTGGGCAATGGCCGTCGCCATGGCCTGGGCTCGGTCCAGCGGGCGGCAGATGCTGGTCATGTTGGCCAGCGTGGTGGGCACCACGATCAGCATCGCCAGGCCCAGGGCAACCCCAAAAACAATCAGCATCTGCGAACCGGCCGCGTCGGTGGCGGCCTGCGTGTCGCTGGCTTCCTGGCGGATGGCGTCCTCCACCTTGCCCATATCAACCAGCAGGGCAGCGTACTGGTCGTGCGCCTTGGCCAGCATGCGGTTGGCCACGGTGGCCGAGTCATAGCCGCCGTCGCGGATCTGGGTGACCACCGGCTCCACGGCCTTGACGTAAGCCTGCAGCTTCTGCTCCATGCCCTGCAGGATGACGTTGTCTTCGTCGGCCTCACCTTCCAGCATCTTCGCGATGCTGGCGCGGATGTCCTTGAGCGATCGCTCCCAGCGCATGTTGGCCAGCGACAGCTGCTCGGGGGACTCGTAGTTGATCACCATGTCCTTCTCGTGCCGGCTCATGTCGGCCAGCTGGACACGCAATTGCGACAGGGTGACCAGTTCGACGAATTCGTGCTTCTGGAAATCCTCACCCAGGGAGGAAATGCGGTGCATGCCCCAGAGACCCGTAGCCCCCAACATGAGGAGCAGCGCCAACACCACCCCAATGGCACCGATCATGCGCATGCGGATGGAAAACTGCCGCATCAGACTTTGAAGACCCATGTGCTAACTCCTGTGCTCGACCAATGATGTATGTCTTGTGTCGTTCTCTGGCATGGTGACCTTGTGGGTCACCTGCCTTTGCATACCAATCCGCTATAGGTTCCCGACCCGGGTCAGAAGCTCTCCCAGTCACCTTCATCGGCTGTGGCCGCGGCGGCCTTGACCGGCTTGGCGGCCGGGTTGGCTACTGGCAGTGCAGGGCGCTTGAGCGTGGCGGGTGCCGGGGACTTCGCAGGCGCAAGTGTCGAGGCCTGGGCAGGCGCCTTGGTGCCGGTGGCCACAAGCTTGGGCTTGGTGACCGCGGCCACCGATACCGGCTTGAAGGTGGTGGCGGGCGTGACGCTGGCGCTGACCGCACGGACAGCATCGCTGCCATCGATGCGGAAGACCTTGACCACCTCGGCCAAACGCTGTGCCTGGTCCTTGAGGCTCTCGGCCGCCGCCGCGCTCTGCTCGACCAGCGCCGCGTTCTGCTGCGTCATCTGATCGAGCTGGTTCACCGCCACATTCACCTGGCTGATACCGTCGCTCTGCTCGCCCGCCGCCGC
>JAJPEW010000056.1 GCA_021166755.1 Hydrogenophaga sp.
CGGAAAACGGCTTCGCTTCCATATACACGCCGCGTGCGTGCAGCATCTCGAAAGTGTCGCGCGCGCTGTGACCGAGCGCAAACACAGCGCGCCTCGTTGGGAGTTCGAGCGTCTCGCCCGTGTCCAGCCGCTGCACGCGCAGGCCGGTCAGGCGCTGCTGGCCGTCGGCTTCTGGCGCCAGCGACACGCCCACCACCTGCTGCTGGAATCGGATCTCACCACCGAGGGCGACGATTTTCTCGCGCATGGCTTCGACCACCTTCACCAGCTTGAAGGTGCCGATGTGCGGGTGGGCCTGGTACAGGATCTCGGGCGGTGCGCCGGCGTCGACGAACTCCTGCATCACCTTGCGGCCGAGAAAGCGCGGATCCTTGATCTGGCTGTAGAGCTTGCCGTCAGAGAACAGCCCGGCGCCGCCTTCGCCATATTGCACGTTGCTCTGCGGGTTGAGCACCTTCTTGCGCCACAGACCCCAGGTGTCCTTGGTGCGTTCACGCACCGGCTTGCCCCGCTCCAGCACGATGGGGCGCAGACCCATCTGGGCCAGCGCCAGTGCAGTGAACAGCCCGCAGGGTCCCAGTCCCACGACCACTGGGCGGTCGGCTTCGTCGGCCGGCCAGCCCTCGGGGGCATGACCGGGTGGCTGCCAGGTCATGTCGGGGGTGGGCTGGACGTGTGGGTGCTTCTCGTGTCGGGCCAGCAGTGCGGGCTCCTGCCCGGGGTCGGCCAGCGTGACATCGACGATGTAGACGGCCAGAAGATCGGCCTTGCGAGCGTCAAAGCTGCGTTTGAACACCTGCAGGTCGGCAATCGCCTCGGGCCCGATGCCCAGGGCCTGCGCGGCCAGACGGCGCAAGGCTTCGACCGGGTGCGGAGGCGGCAGCCGGTCTTCGTCGGTTTCGGTGGGGGCGTCGGCGGCGCGGCGGTGCTCGAAGGGCACCTCGCCCAGGGGAAGCTTGAGTTCTGCGATGCGGATCATGGTCGTGGGGCTTGTGGTGATCAAGCAAGGACGTCCGGTTCTGCGGCCGGATCGGCAAACACCGATAATACCGGTGTGAAGCGCGCCAGGCCGTCGCTGGTGCAACCTCGCAAGAGGACCCGAAAGGGAGCACTGGAGGAACGTCCGGACTGCACAGGACAGCGTAGGAGGTAACACCTCTCCACCGACAAGTCGCAAGACCCTAAGGTGAGGATCAGAGCAACAGAGACGAGTCCGGTGGGAGTGCCGCAAGGCAGACCAGCCGGGGTGAAACGGGCAATCTCTACGCGCAGCAATACCAAATAGGCCAGCGTTGACGTGGCTCCGCGGAGCTGGCGGGTAGGTAGCACCGAGCCGGGTGGGTGACCCCCGGCCCAGAGGAATGACGGTCACATCCGGGGCGACCCGGATGCACAGAATCCGGCGTATCGGCGCGCTTCACACTTTATTCATCGCAGCGCGTAACCGGTGGACAGGGGCACGGCCCAGTCATCCCGGCCATGGCGGTGCGCCAGTTCCGCCATGGATCGAAAGTCGTAGGACACGGCCAGGAGTTCGGCGGACCAGTCGCCTTCATCACCCCGCTCGGCGATCGCGTAGCGTGCGTCCGGACTGCCGTTGTCCACCCAGTGCGGGTAAGGGTGATCGTCGTCGTAGCCGGGCAGGCCCACACTGCCGGGGTTGAGCAAAAGGCAGCCGTCCGGCGCGCGCAGGGCGCGTGGCACGTGGCTGTGCCCGCAGGCGATCAGGCGGGCAGGGGTGTCGCCTCGTCGTTCGGCAATCTCCTGAGCTGAGGCCAGCCGGATGCCCTGCGGCGTCACGGTCTCCAGGAGGTACTCCAGGTCGCTGCGTGGCGAGCCGTGGCAGAGGAACACGTCGTCTGAGAGACGGTGCACGCAGCGTTGCTCCCGGATCCATGTCAGGCTGGTTTCGCTCAGTCGTTCGCGGGCATGGGCGTCCGAAGCGCTCATGTGCACGACAGGTCGATCCAGCAGTTGCCGCTCGTGGTTGCCGCTCAGGTGCAGCCAGTCCTGTTCCATGAGGAACCGCGCCGTTTCCTCGGGTTGCAGAGGGCCGCTGAGGCTGTCGCCCAGGTTGATGACCCGGTCCACGCGGCGCCGCGCGATGTCTGCCGCTACCGCCTGCAGCGCGGGCAGGTTGCCGTGGATGTCAGAGACGAAGGCGATGCGCATCGCGGTCCTCACCGGCCGCCGTCGACGAGCCAGCGAACGAAGTGTTCGGCCTCCTCGGCGCTGAGTCGCTCGTGGGCGGGTACACCGCCGAAGAGATGGTGTTCTCGCAGATGGGCGGACAGGCGCAGGATCTCGGTTTCCTGGCCCCGGAATTTCGCGTACTCCCTGGCCAAATCGGGGATGGTTGGTGCTCGCCCACGTGGCGGGTTCCCATGGCAGGTCAGACACCCCTTGTCCAGCGCCAGGTTCATGCTGGCATGGGCAGGCAGCGATGGGCTTCCGATGAGCAGGACGCTGCACAAGGCGGCCAGCGCGTGTTTCATGGGATCAGCCGTTGAACGCACCCAGACTCTGGATGCGTTCGACATGCGCCAGCATCGAGCGCTTGGCCACCGGCCACAGCCGCTCGGGCACGTCGTCATAGGCCAGGGCCACCCAATCGTCCATGGTGCCGTCCGGGCGCGTGCGCATGGCGGCAGCGACCTTGGCTTCGCGCGCCAGCCGGTGTGCCTTCAGGTGCGCGATCGCGGCGCGGGCACCGCCGTGCAACGGCGCGCTCGGGTTGTCCGCACTTCGCGGCAGGTCACCGAGCACATACCCGTGGGCAGGCAGGATGAAGTTCACGTTGTGCTGTTCGCTCAGGCGGTCGAGCTTGTCCAGGGACTCCAGGTAATCGCCCATGTGTCCGTCGGGTGGGTCGATGACGGTGGTGCTGCCGTTGAGGATGTGGTCGCCCGAGAACAGCAGGCCGTCTTCCTCGAGGATCAGGCACAGGTGGTTGGCGGCATGGCCGGGGGTGTGGACCACCCGAAGCGTGTGACGGACTTCGCCCTCACCCGACGTGCCCACCAGTTCGATGCGCTCGCCGTCGGCCAGCACTCGCTCCGGCACGAAATGGCTGTGCACGCGCGCGGTGGTCGCGCTGGGCAGGCCCAGGATAGGCGGTGGCGGCGAGCCGGCGCGTGTGCACAGGGACTGCAGCCGTGGCGCCCCCGGGGAATGGTCCGGATGCGAGTGGGTGCAGACGATGGCGCGGATGTCGCCACCGGTGGCCCGCCACAGCCGCTCGATGTGCTCGGGTTCATCCGGCCCGGGGTCGATCACGACATGGCCGCAGGCCGGATCGCCCACCACATAGCTGTTGGTGCCGGGGCCGGTCATCATGCCCGGGTTGGGGGCCGTCAGTCGCTGGACATGGCGCAGCAAGGGGACTGGCCGCTCGGTCTGCCAGGCCAGTTCGTGCACGATCCGGCCGTCCGGGCAGACCAGCGCGAGCTCGCCGAAGGGCTGCTCGTGCTCCATGTGGCGCGATTCCTTGCCGTGCATCAGACCCGCGCGCGGACAACTGGTGAACAGCGGTTCGTCGTTGACCGCACAGGCATCGAGCACCGATTGCACGCTTGGGTAAGCCTGAAGCCGTTCCAGGGTGCGGATCGTCGGAAAGATGATGAAGAAGTTGCCCGCCGCGTGCCTGGCCAGGGCCTCGGCCGGGCGGATCCAGACGGGTTCAAACTGCTCCGATTCGTCGGCCACCGGCTCTTGCCTTTCGGGCATCCGCGCCACCAGGAAGGGCACATCAAAGCGCCGGGGCAGGTCGCGGTCGGTGATCCAGTGGGCCAGCACGAACACCTCGTCGGCGGCCAGCTGCAGGCCCTGGGAGCTGCACTGGGGGGCGAACGGTGCCTGGCGGTCGAGCCGGGCCACATCGCTGGCGTCGGCCATCCGGCCATCGCTTCGCCGGGCCAGCAGGACGCCCAGCTCCTCGAAGCTCTCGCGGATGGCGGCAATCGCCTGGGTGAGATGCAGGTCCGATTGCGACGGGCGTCGCCGGGCGAGGGCGTGCGACTGACTGTCTGCCGCGTCGATGCCCCCTCCGGGGAACACATAGGCGCCGGGTGCGAAGCTGGCGGTCATCGACCGGCGCGTCATCAGCACCTCGATGCCCGGATGGGCTGGGTCGGCGCTGTCGCGCAGCAGCAGGACGGTGGCGGCCGGGCGTACCGGGGCCACCGGACGGGTTTCGTGCAGGAGTTGGGCGGGGCGGACCATGCAGCCATTGTGCGACAGGCCTGGCAGGGGTGTGCAGCACCTGGGCGACGCTGGCCGATAATCCCGCCATGCGGATCCGATTTACCAAGATGCAAGGCGCGGGCAACGATTTTGTCGTGCTCGACGAAACCCGCGGCCGCCTGGGCCTGAGCGCGGCGCAGTACCGCTGGCTGGCCGATCGCCATTTCGGGGTGGGTGCCGACCAGATCCTGACCGTCCGCCCCTCGCCGGCCCCGGGGCTGGATTTCGAATACGTCATCCACAACGCCGACGGCGGAGAGGTGGAGCACTGCGGCAATGGCGCGCGCTGCTTCGTGCGCTATGTGACCGACAAGCGCCTGACCGACCGCAACCCGGTGCGGGTCAAGGTCCGCAATGGCCAGATCAGCCTGGCCCTGGACCCGGACGGCCGGGTGACCGTGGACATGGGGGCACCTGTGTTCGATCACGCACGCGTGCCGTTTGACGGCAGCGGGCTCACTCCGGATCGCACGCTGGCCTGGGAACGCTGGCCATTGCCGCTGGCCGGTGCCGAGTCCGCGCCGGTTGCGGTGGTGTCCATGGGCAATCCCCATGCGGTGCTGCTGGTGGACGATGTGGACCTGGCGCCGGTGGAATCCTGGGGCCCCCAGATCGAGCGACACGTCCGTTTTCCGGCCCGCGTCAATGCGGGCTTCCTTCAGGTGGTCTCCCGTCGCGAGGTCAGGCTCCGCGTATTCGAGCGCGGCGTGGGCGAAACCCTGGCCTGTGGCACCGGCGCCTGCGCGGCCGTGGTGGCCGGCATCCGCCTGGGTCTGCTGGATGCACGCGTGGACGTGCACACGCGGGGCGGCGTGCTGACCATCGCCTGGCAGGATACGCCCGCTCACGATGCGCCGGTCATGATGACCGGCCCGGCCACCACCGTATTCGAGGGCGAGGTCGATGTGCCCGATGACCTGGCCTGAACCTTCACTCCGGACCGATTCATGACCGCTGCTTCCATTCCTCCGATCACCGAAGACGACATCGCCAATTACCTGCTGAACACGCCGGATTTCTTCGAGCGCCATGCCACGGTGCTGGCGGCGGTTCAGCTGACCAGTCCGCATGGCAACCGGGCGGTTGGCCTGCAGGAACGCCAGGCCGAGCTGCTGCGCGAGAAGATCAAGGGGTTGGAACTCAAGGCGGCCGAGATGATCCGGCACGGACAGGAGAACTCGGCCATTGCGGACCGTCTGCAGCGCTGGACCCTTCAGCTGCTTTGGACCCGCGACACCCGTGAGTTGCCCGAGGTGGTGGTGCGGGAGATCTCGTCGCAGTTCGGCGTGCCCCAGGTGGCCATCCGTCTGTGGGGGGTATTGCCCGATTTCGCCGGCGAAGCCTATGCCCAGGGCGCGTCGGAGGACGCACAGACGTTCGCCGCCTCTTTGAGCAAACCTTACTGTGGCGCCAACCCGGGACTGGAAGCGGCCCAGTGGCTGGTCCAGCCTCAGGCGGCGCAGTCGCTTGCGCTCATCCCCCTGCGGGCAGAGGCGGGAGCGCCGGTGTTCGGTCTGCTGGTGCTGGCCTCCGATGATCCCGGGCGCTTCGTCGCCCACATGGGCACCGAGTTTCTGGAGCGCATTGGCGAACTGACCAGTGCCTCCCTGTCGCGTCTGCTGCCGGCCTGATGGCCGGAGGGCCCGCTGTCATGGCAACGGGACAGGCCCCTGATGACGATGACACGGCGCTGATCCAGGCTTACCTGTCGCATCTGCGCGTCCACAAGCGGCTGGCCGATCGCACGCTGGCCCTGTACACCGCCGACATGGAGCGTCTGCGCCAGCAGGTGCAGGCACAGGGCATCGGTCTGCGTGATGTCGGCAGCCACCATGTGCGCCAGTGGGTGGCCCGCATGCACGCTGGCGGGCGATCACCGCGGGGCATCGCGCTGATCCTGTCTGGCTGGCGTGGCTTCTATGCCTGGCTGGGCCGTGAAGGGCTGGTCAAGGTCAATCCGGTGGTCGATGTGCGGGCGCCCAAGGCCCCCAAGCCCTTGCCCAAGGCACTCGGCGTCGATGATGCCGTCCGGCTGGCGTCCCACGCCGACACCGACGAGGACCCGGTCCGCGAAGCGAGGGACGCCTGCATTACCGAACTGCTGTACGGGTGCGGCTTGCGCATCGGCGAACTGGTGGGGCTGGACATCAGCGCGGCGGGAGACGCCCGCGGGTGGATCGATCTGGATGACGCGGTGGCCCATGTGCTGGGCAAGGGGTCCAAGCGCCGCAGCGTCCCGGTGGGCACGGTGGCCCTGGCGGCGGTGCGGCAGTGGCTGCTCGCGCGAGAAGCCTGGGCGGCGGGCGATCCGGCGATGTTCATCAACCCCCGCGGTGGCCGTCTGACGCCCCAGCACATCCGCTTGCGCCTGCGCCGCCGGTCTGCACAGGCCGGGTTGGCCACGCCGGTGCATCCCCACATGCTGCGTCACTCCTATGCCAGCCATGTGCTGCAATCCAGCGGGGACCTGCGGGCCGTGCAGGAGCTGCTGGGGCACGCCAGCATCAGCACCACGCAGGTCTATACCCGACTGGACTACCAGCACCTGGCCCGCGTGTACGATGCCGCCCACCCGCGCGCCGGTCGTCGGAACAAGGGATAACCCCGGTGCCGAAACGGCGCAGTCTGCAAAATCATTTCATAAGCAATTACTTTCCGGAGATGACCATGTCCCGTTTTCTGCTGGCCTGCAAGGCACTGTTCCTGTCTTTCTTTGTTGCATCGGCCATGCCATCGGTGGCTGCCGATGACGTCATCAAGACCGTCTATCACATGAGCGAGGGCATTCCCCAAGCTTCGCGCGCCATCAATAACATCCGCAACCACCTGGCGGCCGACCCCAAGGCCAAGATCGTGGTCGTGACCCATGGCCTGGGCATCGACTTCCTGCTCGAAGGCGCGACCAACCAGATGGAGCAACCGTTTGCCGGCGCCATCGCCGATCTGGCCAGCAAGGGCGTGGAGTTCCGGGTCTGCAACAACACCCTGGTCTCGCGCAAGATCGACGCCAGCAAGGTGGCCATGGAAGCCAAGGTGGTGCCCTCGGGCGTGGCCGAGGTCGCCAAGCTGCAGGCCAGGGAAGGCTTCGTCTACCTGCGCCCCTGAACGCCGTGGGGGCACAATCCCCCCATGAAATCCATTCGACTCAAGCCCGGCAAGGAGAGATCGCTCCTGCGCCGGCACCCCTGGGTGTTCGACGGTGCAGTGGCGCGCGGCTCGGCCGATCCCGGTGAGACTGTCCGCATCGACAGCCACGAAGGCGAGTTTCTCGCCTGGGGTGCGTACTCGCCGGCCTCGAAGATCCGGGTGCGCGCCTGGAGCTTCGAGCAGTCCCAGCGCATCGACGCCGCCTTCTTTCGTGACACCTTGCGCCGGGCCATTGCCTTGCGGGAGCGCATGGGCATCGCCAGCAACGGCCTGCGGCTGGTTCACGGCGAGAGCGACGGCCTGCCCGGTCTGGTGGTCGATCGTTACGGCGACACCCTGGTCGCGCAGTTCGGCGCTGCCGGTGTCGAGCGCTGGAAGGACGTGATCGCCGATGCGCTGCTGGACATCACCGGCTGTCCGCGCCTTTACGAGCGATCCGACGCGAGCGCCCGGGCGCTGGAAGGTCTGCCCGAGGTCACCGGCTGGTTGCGCGGCGACGGTCCGACCGCCTTCGAGCTGCAGGAACACGGCTGGCGGCTGGGGCTGGACATTGCGCTGGGCCACAAGACCGGTTACTACCTCGACCAGCGGGACAGCCGCCTGGCCCTGCACGAGTACACCCGCCGCCTGGGCTTTGGTCAGGTGCTCAACTGTTTCAGCTACACCGGCGGCTTCTCGGTGGCCGCGCTGGCCGGCGGTGCGGGGCACGTCACCTCCATCGATTCCTCCGGCCCGGCGCTGGAGCAGGCCCGGGTCAACCTGACGCTCAACGGTCTGGACGAGTCCCGGGCCACCTTCCTGGACGCCGACGTCAATGCCAGTCTGCGCCGCTTTGTCGCCGAAGGCCGGCAGTTCGATGCCATCGTGCTGGACCCGCCCAAGCTGGCCCCCACCGCCGCCCACGCCGAGCGCGCAGCGCGGGCCTACAAGGACATCAACCGGCTGGCCTTCAAGCTGCTGCCACCGGGCGGGGTGCTGTTCACTTTCTCCTGTTCCGGGGGCATCGGGGTGGAGCTGTTCCACAAGATCGTGGCTTCCGCCGGCGTCGACGCGGGGGTGGATGCCGCCATTCTGGGGCGTCTGGGGGGCGCCTGCGATCACCCGATGACGGTCACGTTCCCCGAGGGTGAATACCTCAAGGGACTGATCCTGATGATGAAGCTCTGACGCACCCGTCACGCGTTTGGTCTACACTCGCCGGCTTCTGTCCGGACCGCCGGGCACACTGACGAAAAGCTCCGACCATGGCCCTGATTCCCGCCACCATCCTCACCGGTTTTCTTGGCTCGGGCAAGACCACGCTGCTCAAGCGTGTGTTGTCCGAGGCGCACGGCCAGAAGATCGCCGTGGTCGAGAACGAGTTCGGTGAAGAGAACATCGACAACGAGATCCTCGTCGCCGACACGCAGGAAAACATCATCCAGATGAGCAATGGCTGCATCTGCTGCACCATTCGCGACGACCTGCGCGCCACCCTGGCCGATCTGGCCCAGAAGAAGCGCAAGGGCGAACTGGACTTCGAGCGCGTGGTGATCGAGACCACCGGCCTGGCCGACCCCGGCCCGGTCGCCCAGACCTTCTTTATGGACGACGAGGTGGCCGAGCAATACCTGCTCGATTCCATCCTGACCCTGGTGGACGCCAAGCATGCAGCCCAGCAGCTCAACGACCGCCAGGAAGCCCGGCGCCAGGTGGGTTTTGCTGACCAGTTGTTCATCAGCAAGGCCGATCTGGTGAGCCAGGAGGAGGTGGATGCCCTGATCCACCGGCTCAAGCACATGAACCCGCGGGCGCCGGTGCGCACGGTGCATTTCGGTGAAGTGCCCATCAAGGATGTCTTCGACCTGCGCGGCTTCAACCTCAATGCCAAGCTGGACATCGATCCGGACTTTCTCAAGGTGGACGATCACGGGCATGACCACGACCACCACCATGGCCATGACCACCACGATCACGACCATGAGCATGGCGAGCACTGCAACCACCCCTCGCACCGCCACGGGCATGACCACGGGCACCATCACCATCACGATGACGACGTCAAGAGCTTCGTCTACCGTGCCGATCGCCCCTTCGATCCCGCCAGGCTCGAGGACTTCCTGGGCGCCATCGTGCAGGTCTACGGTCCCCGCATGCTGCGCTACAAGGGTGTGCTGAACATGCAGGGCACCGACCGGAAGGTAATTTTCCAGGGTGTGCATCAGCTGATGGGCAGCGATCTGGGGCCCCAATGGGCCGATGGCGAGCCCCGGGTCAGCAAGATGGTGTTCATCGGCATCGACCTGCCGCGGGACATTCTGGAGCAGGGGCTGGCGCAGTCGCTGGTCTGAGCGGGCAGGGGGACCGGACGGCCATGAACGATCAAGGGGTCTGATGTGCTGTTTGTCTCACTTCTCCAACGCCTCGGGTTTCCCTCATCCCCGGCGAAAGCCCCGAATGAGCGGGCGTCGTTACAATCGCGCCCCGAACCGGCCGGCAAGGCCAGTCGGTCAGGCAAAGCCGGTGCTCCGAAAACACCGGTCACCAAAGCGGGTATAACAACAACAGCGTCGGCTCGTCCGACGACAGGCGTCGGCAAGGATCCTCAGGGATCCGGCCAGGCGCGCCCCGACGTCCGATCATCTTCAGGATCAGAGAGGAGACCTGTTGTGAAAGCCACGGCCACCAAGCCAGCGACGACCCGGCAGCCTGCCACCAAGGCTGCCACCGCCAAGTCGTCTGCGACGCGGCCGGCGGCCAAGGACAAAGCCGCGACAGCGGCGGCGCGCAAACCGGAGGTCGCCCGGCCTGCGGTCGTGAAGAAGACGGTGGCCAAGCCGTTGAAAGCGGCAGCCAAGGAGGTGCCAGCGAAAAAGGCAGCGCCGGTGGCCGCCGGATCCAAAAAGGCGACCAAGGCCTCCGAAACCGTGACCGCAGTGCCTGACAAGAAGGCGGTCAGTCCGGTCAAGCCTTCGTCCAAGCCGGCTTCTTCGCCCGCGAAAGCGTCCAAGCCTGCAGTTTCTTCCACACCGGCGCCCAAACCGGAGAGAATGGCAAAAAATGCGACGGTGACCCCGCCGGCCGCGCCAGTTGCGCCCGTTGTGCCGCGTGTGTCGGCCAAAGCGGCTGCGAAGGCGGCGGCCTTGGCGGTGGCGCCGGTGGCGGCTGTCCCGACGCACGCACCCGATGCCGCCAAGGCGACTTTTACCCCTATCAGTGAACGAGTGATGACCCCTTCCGTGACCATGCCCCTCCAGAAAGACCCCAAGCGGGCCAACAACTGGAAGTCCGTGCCTTTGGACCAGCTGACCGATGCGGACGTGCTGGCCATGCCGGACGGCGAATACATGAACGACGTGCAGCTGGCTTTCTTCCGCCGCAAGCTGCAGCTGCTCAAGGCCGACATGCTGGCCAACGCCGGTGAAACCACCGAGCACCTGCGTGAAGACACTGTGGTGGTGCCTGATCCGGCCGATCGCGCCACCATCGAGGAGGAGCACGCGCTGGAGCTGCGCACGCGTGACCGGGAACGCAAACTGCTCAAGAAGATTGAACAGGCCATTGCCCGCATCGATTCGGGTGACTACGGCTATTGCGAGGAAACGGGCGAGCCGATCGGTGTCGGTCGCCTCATGGCGCGCCCGACGGCCAGCCTGTCGCTGGAAGCCCAGCAGCGTCGCGAGCTCAAGCAGAAAATGTTCGGCGACTGAAGCGCCGCTGTATCGAACCCGATCCTGCGCATTCATGTCCAAGGACGACTCCAACGGCGGTTTTCTCTCCAAGGTGGTCAAGTTCGTGCGTCATCCGACCACGAGCTGGTCGGACCTGGATACGCGCACCTCTGACCGCGACAGCGAGTACAGCAAGGCAGCGCTCAAGGAGATGATCGAGCGCAAGCGGCGCAACGACTTCGTGCGCAAGCGCGAGTTCGACATGCTTCGCAAGATCCGCAGCCGCGAGAGCACCGGCAGCGATGGCCCGGGCCTGCGTCCGTCCTTCTTCCAGAGCAGCATGCCTTCCAAGCCCGATGACCGGGCCGAGACGCTCAAGAAGATCGACGAGATCGAGGCCCAGATGTCCATGCAGTGGTGGAAGACCAAAGGGCCGGACTCGGGCGCCACAGGCAGCGGCCAGACCGTGCCGGCTGCCAGCGCCGCCCGCCGGGAGCGGGAAGCGGAGGTGGCTGCCAGGCATGCCGAAGCCCAGCAGCGCAAGGCCTACGGCGAAACCGAGGGCTCACCGCTGGACCCCGCCGTGACGGCGGACATGGCGACCTTGCCGATGTCGCCCACAGAACCGATGCCCTTGTCTGCATCGGCCGCACCGGCGGATGTCTCTGCAGGCCACAGTGCGCGCCGCCAGCCGCAGCCCCGGCAGGATGCGCAGATGTCTGCTCAGTCGCCCTTGCCTGAGGCCCACAGCGCCTCGTCCCACGGACGCACGGGCCTGATGGCGCCCCGGTCGGGCAGCGGGGCGCATTCGTTTTCGGCCTCTCATTTCTACGCGCTCGATGTGCAGGAGATTGCACAGGATCCCGAGGTCGAAGAGGCGGCCATCCGCTTCGCGAACGGAGACGATGCCGGTGCCGAGCAAGGGCTGCTGGAGGTCATCAGTGACGGCGGCCCCAAATGCGACGTCATTGAAGACTGGCTCGCCCTGTTCGATCTGTATCGGGCGTCCGGGCAGCTCGTGCCGTTCGAGAGCCGGGCGGTGGATTTCGTCAACCGCTTCGGTCGCTCGGCGCCGCAATGGGTCGACATGCCAGGGGAGGTCAGCAAGCTGGCTGGCAAGCCGGTGCCGGTCGCCACTGGCCCGTCCCGCGCCGCATGGGTCTGCGATGCCGAACTGGATGCCCATTCGGTGGGTACGCTGCAGAATGTGCTGCTTCGCGTGCCCCAGCCCTGGGTGCTGGACTGGACCGCGGTGGAGACCATCGACGTCAAGGCAGCCAGGGCCTTGCTGGGGGTCTTCACCTTGTGGGGTGACCAGGATGTGTCCCTGCGCTTTGCGGGCGGTTCCCGGCTTCGGGAGGTGCTCAAGGAGCTGACCCCCTCGGGTCGCCGCGATGTCGAGCAACTCTGGTGGGAGTTGCGGATGGCATTGCTGCGGCTGATGAACCGCCCGGACGAGTTCGAGCTGACGGCACTGGATTTCTGCGTCACCTACGAGGTGTCGCCCCCGGGTTGGGAGCGTCCGCGCTGCCAGTATGCGTCGGTGGCCGAAGACGACGCCGAGAACGGATCGGTCTCGGTGCTGGGCGAATCGGTCATGGAGTCGGTGCCCTCCAGCTATCACGGGGAGTCGGCATTCGACTCGCAGGGGGCTGAGCTCAACCAGCTGGGTCTCGTCGAGCTCTCCGGCGAGATCCGGGGCGATCCACAAGCCATTCTTGATCAGATGGAAGTGCGCCTGAAAGGCGCCGACGTCATGATCATTTCCTGCCGCAACCTCATTCGCGTGGATTTTTCTGCCGCCGGAACCCTGCTCAACTGGGTGTCCGCTCACCACGCTGAGCGCCGTCTGGTGCAGTTTGTGGATGTCCACCGTCTGGTCTCGGCCTTCTTCCATGTGATCGGCATCACCGAGTACGCCAAGGTGGTCCTGCGCAACGACTGAGCCCGCGCGGCCTGCCCCCAGGCTTTTCGCGCGGTCCCTTGCCATCCGGGCTTGAGTCCGGTCCGGTCGCCCCCATCTCATCCCACTATGGAATCTTTTCACGGAACCACCATTGTCTGTGTGCGCCGCCAGACACCCGATGGTGTGCAGGTCGCCATCGGCGGCGACGGGCAGGTCACCCTGGGCCACATCGTGGTCAAGGGCACGGCCCGCAAGGTGCGCAAGCTCTACCATGGCAAGGTGCTGGCCGGTTTTGCTGGCGCCACGGCCGATGCCTTCACCCTGTTCGAGCGCTTTGAAGCCAAGCTGGAAAAGCACCAGGGACACCTGACGCGGGCCGCCATCGAGCTGACGCGCGACTGGCGCACCGACCGCGTGTTGCGCCGCCTGGAAGCCATGCTAGCGGTGGCCGACCACACGGCCAGCCTGATCATCACCGGCAACGGGGATGTGCTGGAACCCGAGCATGGCATCGTGGCGATCGGTTCCGGCGGTGCCTACGCGCAGGCGGCCGCCAAGGCGCTGGTGGACCACACGCAGCTCAGCGCCGAGGAGGTGGTGCGCCAGTCGCTTGCAATTGCGGGTGAGCTGTGCATCTACACCAACATGAATCACACGGTCGAGGTGCTTTGAGCCATGTCTTCCATGACGCCCCAGGAAATCGTTTCCGAGCTGGATCGCTTCATCATCGGACAGGCCGGCGCCAAGCGCGCGGTGGCCATTGCCTTGCGCAACCGCTGGCGCCGTCAGCAGGTCGACGAGAAGTTGCGGCCCGAGATCACGCCCAAGAACATCCTGATGATCGGTCCCACCGGTGTGGGCAAGACCGAGATCGCCCGCCGCCTGGCCCGTCTGGCCGATGCCCCCTTCATCAAGGTCGAAGCCACCAAGTTCACCGAGGTGGGCTATGTTGGCAAGGATGTCGACAGCATCATTCGTGATCTGGTCGAGATGGCGGTCAAGCAGGTGCGAGAGGCCGACATGCGCAAGCAGCGCATGCGCGCCGAGGACGCGGCGGAAGACCGCATTCTGGATGTGCTGCTGCCTCCGCCGCGAGGGGTCTCCGGCGAGCCGCAGCCCAATCCGGACAGCACGGCCCGGCAGGCGTTTCGCAAGAAGCTGCGCGAAGGTCAGCTCGATGACCGGGAGATCGAGATCGATCTGGCCGAGCCCCGGCCGGCCATGGAGATCATGGGCCCGGCCGGCATGGAGGACATGGCCGAGCAGTTGCGAGGCATGTTCAGCCAGCTGGGTCAGGGTCGGCGCAGCAAGCGCAAGCTCAAGATCCGCGAGGCCATGCAACTGCTGATCGACGAGGAGGCGGGCAAGCTGGTCAACGAGGAAGACATCAAGGCCCGCGCCCTGCAGGCGACCGAGCAGAACGGCATCGTCTTCATCGACGAGATCGACAAGGTGGCCTCGCGCAGTGAGGGCAGTGGCGCCGAGGTTTCTCGCCAGGGCGTGCAGCGCGACCTGCTGCCGCTGGTCGAGGGCACGACGGTGTCGACGAAGTACGGCATGGTCAAGACCGACCACATCCTCTTCATTGCCTCGGGCGCGTTCCACCTGTCCAAGCCGAGCGACCTGATTCCCGAGCTGCAGGGGCGCTTTCCCATCCGCGTCGAACTGCAGTCGCTGTCGGTGGACGATTTCGAGGCCATCCTCACCAGCACGCATGCCAGCCTGGTCAAGCAATACCAGGCGCTGCTGGCCACCGAGGGCGTGACGCTGGTGTTTACGCCCGAGGGCATTCGCCGTCTGGCGCAGATTGCCTGCGACGTGAACGAACGTACCGAGAACATCGGTGCCCGCCGCCTGGCGACCGTGATGGAGCACCTGCTCGATGAGGTCAGTTTCGGCGCTGCCCGTCTGCAGGATCAGACCATCACCATTGATGCCCCCTACGTGGACGAGCGCCTGGGGGAGCTCAGCCGCAACGAGGATCTCTCGCGCTACATCCTCTGAGCGACTCCCTGCCAGGCAGACCGGCCGCGCATCCGTCAGGGTGCGCGGCCGGTCTGCTTGTGCGGCCCGACGGTACCGGTCATCGGCCAGTTACAAAGACTTGCGGGTCGAAGGGTTTTGAAGCTTCACATTCAGTGCCCTTCCTAAGTGCTTGCTTTTGCTTCACTTTTTGCGCTCGCTTACTCTTGGTTTCGCTTCTAAGTGGTTGATTTCATTGCAAAAAAAGCGAGTCCGCACCCTTGCGGTGCCTGCATTTCCTGATACAGTGGGAGAAAGTGCAATTAAGTGGTGAAAAGTGTCTTTTTAAGGCGGTTGCGTGTTCCAGGGTGCTACCTCTCTCAGTCTCGATGCCAAGGGTCGGCTGTCCGTGCCGACCCGGCTTCGTGACGCCCTGGGCGAGTCCAGCGGTCAGCTGACCATCACCAAACACCCCCACGGCTGCCTGATGATTTTCCCCCGCAGCGAATGGGAGCGCTTTCGGGAGCGGATTGCCGCGCTGCCCATGCAGGCGCAATGGTGGAAGCGCATCTTCCTGGGCAACGCCATGGATGTGGACATGGACGCCACCGGTCGTGTGCTGATTTCTCCCGAGTTGCGGGCCGCCGGTGGCCTGACCAAGGAAGCGGTGCTGCTGGGCATGGGCTCCTACCTGGAGCTGTGGGATGCCCAGGCCTACGCTGCCCAGGAGGCGGAAGCCATGAAGGGCGAGATGCCTGACGTCTTCAAGGACTTTTCCTTCTGAGGCGCATGGTGGACAGCACATGGACACACCAGACCGTCATGCTGGAGGAGGCCGTCGATGCACTGGCTGTCCGGGCGGATGGCTGCTACGTCGACGCCACCTTCGGGCGCGGGGGTCACTCGCGCCGCATCCTGTCGCAGCTGTCACCCCAAGGTCAGCTCACGGTGTTCGACAAGGATCCGCTGGCGGTGGCCGAGGCGCAGCGACTGGCGGCCGGGGATCCCCGGCTGGTGGTGCGGCACGAGGGCTTTCGGCACCTGGGGGAGCTTGGCGGCGGCTGTGCCGACGGGATCCTGATGGATCTTGGCGTCAGCTCTCCCCAGATCGACGACCCCGCCCGGGGTTTTTCTTTTCGCAACGATGGCCCGCTGGACATGCGCATGGACACCACCCGTGGGCAGAGCGTGGCGCAATGGCTCGAGACGGTCGAGGTTTCAACCCTGGCGGAGGTCATCCGTGACTATGGCGAAGAACGGTTTGCTCAACAGGTTGCAAAGGCGATTGATCGTCGCCGACAGGAACGGGGCCCTATTCGAACCACCGGCGAACTGGCCGAAGTCGTGGCTGGCGCGGTCAAAACCCGCGAGCCGGGCAAGGACCCTGCAACGCGCACATTTCAGGCTCTTCGGATTTTCATCAACGCCGAGCTTGAAGAGCTGCAGCAGGCGCTAGAGGCGAGTCTGCAGGTGTTGCGTCCCGGGGGGCGGCTGGTGGTGATCAGTTTCCATTCGCTGGAAGACCGCATGGTCAAGCAGTTCATGGCGCGGCATTCGCGTGCCGTGGTGGACCGCCGTGCGCCGTTCGCAGAGCCTCGCCCCATGCCCCTGACCGACGTGGGCCGCGTGATGCCGTCCACGGCCGAGGTGGCGGCCAACCCGCGCGCCCGCAGTGCGGTGATGCGTGTGGCCACGCGCACGGAGGCGGCCGCATGATCCGGTTGAACCTGATGCTGCTGGCTGCCGTGCTGGCCAGCGCGTTCTACCTGGTGCATACCCAGTATGAGTCGCGCCGTCTGTATGCCGCGGTGGACAAGGCGCAGGCCCAGTCCAAGCGACTGGCGGCCGACCACGAGCAACTGGTGGTGCAAAAGCGCGCCCAGGCGGCTGCCGCCCGGGTGCAGCTGATTGCCACGCGTCGTCTGAAGATGCGGCCGGTCACGCCGGGCATCACGCAGTATGTGCAGACGGCCGAGGCCACCCCGACCGGCCAGGGGGCTCGCCCATGAGCCGCAGCATCAACTACAGCGCCAGCCCGCTGCTGGCCAGCAAGACGCCCGCCTGGCGCAGCAAGTTCGTGGTGGCTGCCCTGGCTGCCGCGTTTCTGGGGCTGGCCGGCCGTGCCGCCTACGTGCAGGTGTTTGGCAACGACTTCTTCCAGCGGCAGGGCGAGGTGCGTTATGCCCGCACACTGGAACTGCCGGCCAACCGGGGCAAGATCTTCGATCGCAATGGGCTGTTGCTGGCGTCCAGCGTGGTGGCGCAGAGCATCTGGGCCATCCCCGAGGATGTGGACAAGGCCGACCCCAAACTGCGCGAGCTGGCCAAGCTGCTGGAGATGCCGCTGACCGAGCTCAGAAAGCGCTTGTCGAACGAGGACAAGACCTTTGTCTGGATCAAGCGCCAGGTGGATGAGCCTGTGGCCCGCAAGATAGCCGAACTGGGCATCAAGGGCGTCTACCAGCGGCGCGAGTACAAGCGGCAGTATCCCGAGGGTGAGGCCGCTGCCCATGTGGTCGGCTTCACCAACGTCGAGGATCGCGGGCAGGAGGGTGTCGAGCTGGCCTTCAACCAGCAGCTGGCTGGCAAGAACGGTTCGCGCCGCGTGATCAAGGACCGGCTCGGGCGTGTCGTCGAGGACGTGCGCGATGTGGTGCCGCCAGTCGACGGCCCGGATCTGCAGCTGTCCATCGATGCCAAGGTGCAGTACTTCGCGTACCAGAAACTGCGTGAGGCGGTGCAGACGCACAAGGCCAAGGCCGGCAGTGCCGTGGTGCTGGATGTGCAGACCGGCGAGGTGCTGGCGCTGGCGAACTACCCCAGCTACGACCCGAACCGCCGGCAGAACCTCAGCGGCGAACAGCTGCGCAACCGGGCGCTGACCGACAGTTTTGAGCCGGGTTCGACGATGAAGCCGTTCATTGCGGCGCTGGCGCTGGAAAAAGGGCTGGTCCGGCCCACCACCGTGATCCAGACCGCGCCCGGGCGCATCACGATCGGTGGATCGAGCATTTCCGACTCTCACCCCAACGGCGCGCTGACCGTCGAAGAGGTCATCCAGAAGTCGAGCAACGTGGGCACGGTCAAGATGGCCATGCAGATGCACCCGAGGGAAATGTGGGAGATCTTCGCCCAGGCCGGTTTCGGGCAGAAGCCCCAGCTGCCCTTCCCGGGGGCCGTGGGTGGTCGTTTGCGTCCCTACAAGACCTGGCGTCCGATCGAACAGGCCACCATGAGCTATGGCTATGGGCTGTCGACGTCGCTGTTTCAGCTCGCGCAGGCCTACACGATCTTTGCCCGCGATGGCGAGTACATCCCGGTGACGATGTTCAAGGCAGAGGGTCCCAGCGCCGGTATCCAGGTGTTCAGCCCGGAGCATGCCCGTGCCGTGCGCAAGATGTTGGGCATGGCCGCAGCGCCGGGGGGCACGGCCACCCGGGCCCAGACGGTCGGCTATTCGGTGGGGGGCAAGACCGGTACCGCGCGCAAGCAGGAAGGCAAGGGCTACGCCATCGGCAAATACAGGTCGTTCTTTGTTGGTCTCGCACCGGTGGAGCAGCCTCGCGTGGTCGTGGCGGTCATGGTGGATGAGCCGTCGAATGGCCAGTTTTATGGTGGCCTGGTGGCGGCCCCGGTGTTCAGCGAGACGGTGCAACAGACGCTGCGCATCCTGGGTGTGCAGCCGGATGTGACGGTTCAGCCCCGCATCGTGACCGACTTTGTCGAGGAGTCCTTCTGATGAGCAGGATTCTTCGGGACCCCATCGAGATCGCCGCCTGGCTGCGTACCCGCGTCACTGGCGCCCTGCGGTGCGACAGCCGGCAAATCGCCCCCGGCGATGGTTTTGTCGCGTGGCCGGGTGCGGCCACGGACGGGCGGCGGTTTGTGAACGCGGCTCTTCAGGCCGGTGCAGCCGCGGTGCTGGTCGAGCTTGATGGCGCGGAAGCGTTCGGTTTTGACGACCAGCGGATTCTGTTGGTGCCCTCGCTCAAGGCAAATGCCGGCCCGGTGGCCAGCGCCTTTCACGCCCACCCCAGCGCGGCGCTCGATGTGGTGGCATTTACCGGCACCAATGGCAAGACCTCGTCGGCCTGGTGGATGGGCCAGTTGCTGTCGGCCGCTGGCAAGCCCTGTTCCGTGGTCGGGACGCTGGGCATTGGTCGCCCGCCGTTGGCGGGTGATCGCGGCCATGCTCTGGTACCCACGGGTTTGACCACCCCCGATCCGGTCTTGCTTCAGTCGAGTCTGCGCGACATGGTCGATCAGGGCATGAAAGCCTGTGCGATGGAGGCCTCGTCCATCGGTCTGGTGGAGGGCCGTCTGAATGCCACACAGGTACACACCGCGGTCTTTACCAATTTCACCCAGGATCACCTCGACTTCCACGGCAGCATGGAGGCGTACTGGCGGGCCAAGCGCGCGCTGTTCGACTGGCCTGGCCTGTCGGCTGCCGTGGTCAACCTGGACGATACCGTCGGAGCGACACTGGCCGGTGAGCTCGCGGAGCGTGGCGGTCTGGATCTGTGGACCATCGCCATTGATGCGCCAGCCCGGCTGTCGGCCCATGCCCTGACCATGACGCACGACGGCCTGTCGATGCACGTGGTTGAACGTGACCGTGTCGGCGATCTGCGGGCGGATCTGCCGGTCAGTCTGCCCCTGGTGGGCCGTTACAACGTGTCGAATCTGCTGGGCGTGATCGCGGCGGCGCGTTCGCTGGGGGTTCCCCTGGTGGAGGCTGTCAAGGCGCTCGATGGACTGACACCGGTGCCTGGCCGGATGGAGCGCGCCGAGGCAGGACCCGGCAAGCCGCTGGCCTTGGTGGATTACGCCCACACGCCCGATGCGCTGGAAAAAGCACTGCAGGCGATCCAGCCCCTGGCGCGGCACCGTGGAGGACGTCTGTGGGTGGTGATGGGTTGCGGTGGCGATCGCGATCCGGTCAAACGCCCGCTGATGAGGGGGGTGGCCGAGCGCGAGGCCGACAGGGTGGTGCTGACGAGCGACAACCCGCGCAGTGAAGATCCTCTGGTCATTCTGGCGCAGATGCAGCGTGGGCTGCAGCACCCCGAACAGGCGGTGGTTGAGCCCGATCGCGCGCGGGC
>JAJPEW010000135.1 GCA_021166755.1 Hydrogenophaga sp.
TGCTGCACGCTGGTGGCGATCTCGATCATGCTCTGGGTCATCTCGGGCGTCACCACGCCCGGAAAGGGCTTGCGCCCCAGCAGCTCCAGCAGATCGTTGGCCGAGCTGGACAGGTCATAGTCGTAGCTGTTGACCAGCTGCAGTTCCAGCTCGACCCCCAGGGTCAGGGACTCGGAGGCCTTGAAGGTTTCCAATGGCATGGGCTTACTCCTTGGTCACGTGGGTTTCGGCCGCGGCCATCAGGCTGCGCTGGGTCACCAGCGGCCCCAGCAGCTCCTGCACCAACATCATGGCGGCCATCACGGTCAGCACCTGACCGGCTGGTCCGAATCCGTAGAGGCGGCTCTGCTCCAGCAGCAGGATGGCAAAGGCCGACATCGGGGTCAGGGCCAGGCCAGTCAGCAGGCCCTTGCGTTCGGTGCTGCCCGACAGGCGCGCCGCGCCCACGTTGCAAACCACCTTGGCCGCCGTGCGCACGACGATCAGCACCAGCCCCAGCACCAGGCCGGTGCCGGCCTCGCTCCAGTCCAGCAGGGCGGCGATGTAGACGAACAGGAAAATGGTCAGCAGATCGCCGGCCGTGCCAAAGCCGCGCTGTGCGTTGGTCAGGTGCACCCGGCGCTCGCGCGCCACGATGCCAAAGCTCAGCGCAGCCAGCAGCGGCGAGAGCTTCAGGCCGTAAGACATGGTGGTCAGCAGCACCACGGCCAGCGCGAACACCAGGGTGACGTCGCGCTCCTGGATGCGCTGCGTGCGCAGCAGGGCCGGCATGGCCACGCCCAGCAGGGCACCCACGGCCACTGACGTCGCCAGTACATGGATGCTGCCAAAAGCCGCCTGCAGCAGGTCACCCGAGGTGCTGAGGTACCAGTAACCGATCACCAGCTTGAGCGCCAGCACCGAAACCAGGCAGTTGATGGCGCACAGGTGCAGCACACGCTCGGTCACCTGCCCTGCGCTGCGCAGCTCGTTGGCCACGCGGACGATGCCGGCCGGCGATGCGGATACGGACAGTGCCGCGATGATCAGCCGCGTGTCGGTGGGCAGGTCGAAGAGACCGCTGGCCAGGTAGACCGCCGCAAAGGTGACCACCGATTCGACCAGGCCCAGGGCCAGCACCCACGGGTTGTGCCGGAACCAGCGCAGGTTGATGCGGTAGCCCAGTTCGAACAGCACCAGCGACAGCGCCACGTTGGCCAGAAATGGCAGCCCTGGCACCGCATTGGTCAGTCCAGGCAGGTTGATCAGGCTGGCCAGCAGGCCCACGGCCACATAGCTGGTGACGCGGGGAATCTGCCAGGCCTCGTGCAGGCGCTCGCCCAGAAACCAGGCCAGCAGCAGCACCAGCGGCCACGCCATGGATTGCAGCAGAAACGGAAGGTCCGTGACCATCAGGTGTTCTCCTCCAGGATGGCCCGGGTGACGGCGCCCGCGAAGCGGGACGCCACTCGCCGCCCGATGGGCGGTCACGGGCCGGCCACCCGCGCCTTCATGCGCGGTGCGGCGTGGACAGGACAGCAGCACCGGCTGGCGCTGCCACGGCGATCAATCGGATCGGGGACCCGACTATAGGCGATGATTCCTCAGACCGTGAAACGGCTGGTAAGTTCCTGCAGACCCAGTTCGTCCAGGATCTGCGCCAGACGCTCCCGGGCCCGTGCGGTGGTGCCCGGGCGGGGTGGCTCGTGGCGGCGCGCCAGGATCAGTTCGTTCTTCATCGAATGCTCCCAGCCCACCAGCTCGGTCACCGTCACCTCGTAGCCATGGGCTTCGAGCTGCAGGCAGCGCAGCACGTTGGTGATCTGACTGCCGAATTCCCGGGTGTGCAAGGGGTGGCGCCAGAGTTCGGCCAGGGGGTTGCGCGAGAGATTGATCGCCTTGTGCCGGCGCATCACCGAGGCCACTTCGGCCTGACAGCAGGGGACCAGCACCATGAAGCGGGCCTGCTTGGCCAGACCGAAGGCAATGGCGTCGTCGGTGGCGGTGTCGCAGGCGTGCAGCGCCGTCACCACGTCGATGGTCGGCGGCAACTCCGGATGGGTCAGCGCCTGCTGCACCGTGGTGGCCAGGAAGCGCATGCGCTCGAAGCCCAGGCGCTGCGCCAGCGCACGCGAACGCTCCACCAGCTCTGCACGGGCCTCGACGCCGATCACCCTGCCCACCGACATCGACATGAAGAACAGGTCGTACAGGATGAAGCCCAGGTAGGACTTGCCCGCACCGTGATCGGCCAGGCTCACATCCCCCCGGCTGTCCAGCACCTCCTGCAGCAGCGGCTCGATGAACTGCACCAGGTGATAGACCTGCTTGAGCTTGCGCCGTGTGTCCTGGTTGAGCTTGCCCTCGCGCGTGAGGATGTGCAGCTCCTTGAGCAGTTCCACCGACTGGCCCGGACGCAACTCGGGCAACTGCTCCTGCAGCGTGGGCGATGTTTTCGGTCGGGAGGCGGTTTTGGGCATGCGCCGATGATACGGAAGTGGCGGCCGCCGGCGGCGACAATCTCCCCATGCAAGGCCCAGACACCGACCTCCACCCTTTTGCGCAACTGACTCCCGATCGGGTCCAGGACGCGCTGTCCGCCATCGGCCTGTGGGGCGACGGTCGCCTGTCTGCGCTCAACAGCTTCGAAAACCGGGTGTACCAGGCTGGGCTGGATACCCCGGTGGACGGCCATGGGCAGGTGGTGCTCAAGTTCTACCGGCCGGGCCGTTGGTCAGAGGCCCAGATCCTGGAAGAGCACGCCTTCGCCGCCGAGCTGCAGGCCGACGAGGTGCCGGTGGTCGCGCCGCTGGTCATCGATGGCCGGACCCTGCACCACCATGACGGGTTTGCGTTTTCGGTGAGCCCGCGCCGCGGCGGCCGGCGCCCTGAACTGGACGACCTCGACGTGCTGGAATGGATCGGCCGCTGCCTGGCGCGCATCCATGCCGTCGGCGAGCGCCAGGCCTTCCGCCACCGGCCGACGCTGGATCTGGCCAGTTTCGGGCGGGACTCGCGCGACTGGCTGCTGTCGCAGGGTGCCATCGCTCCGGAGCTCGAAGGCGCCTGGCTGGCGGCCTGCGACGAGGCGCTGGCCATGGTGGCCGCGCACCAGGCGCTCAACGGAGAAGCGCCGTCGTCGTTGCGCCTGCATGGCGACTGCCACCCTGGCAACATCCTCTGGACGCCGACCGATCTGCCCGGCGGTGGCCCGCATTTCGTGGACCTGGACGATGCCCGCAGCGGCCCGGCGGTGCAGGACCTGTGGATGCTGCTGTCGGGTGATCGCCGCCAGCAGACCCTGCAGCTGTCGGCACTGCTGGACGGCTACGAACAGTTCCGTCCATTTGACCGGCAGGAGCTGTCGCTGATCGAGCCCCTGCGCACCCTGCGCCTGATCCACTACAGCGCCTGGCTGGCGCGGCGGTGGGACGATCCCGCCTTCCCGATCAGCTTCCCGTGGTTCGGTACCCGCGACTACTGGCAGGGCCAGGTGGACATGTTGGTCGAGCAGATCGAAGCCATGCAGGCAGCGCCGCTGGTGGCCTGATGACCCTTTGGATGTCAAGGGCATCTGACAATTAAATTGCTCACGATTTAATTGCACGTAACAATTCAATTATGACATCGCGCAGCCCCCTCCCCGACATCCAGGCGCTGGACCAGCAGCTGTGCTTCGCCCTGTACTCCGCTTCGCTGGCCATGACCAAGGTGTACAAGCCTTTGCTGGACCAGCTGGGTCTGACCTATCCGCAGTACCTGGTCTTGCTGGCCCTGTGGGAACAGGACGGGCAGACCGTGTCCGGGCTTGGCGAGCGCCTGTACCTCGACTCGGGCACGCTGACTCCCCTGCTCAAGCGGATGGAGAGCGCCGGCTGGATCGAACGCCAGCGCGACGCCGCCGATGAGCGGCGGGTGCTGATTCACCTGACCGCCGAAGGCCGCCGCCTGAAGGCACGCGCGCGGCAGGTGCCGGAATGCCTGCTGCAGGCGGCCCGGTGCGATCCGCAGGAGGTTCAGGCCCTGACACGCCAGGTGCAGGCGCTGCGCAACCGATTGCTGGACCGGCCCTGACCGCCTGGTCCCCGACCCTTTTCCGTTCACCCTCCGCTGCCCCGGCAGATTCCCTCCCAGAAAGACGCACATCACCATGGCATCCCTCGACAAAGTCCTCTACACCGCCCGCACCCACACCACCGGAGGCCGCGACGGCGCCTCGCGCTCCGACGACGGCCGACTGGACGTCAAGCACACGCCGCCCGGCGCCCCCGGCAACGGCACCAACCCCGAGCAACTGTTCGCCGCTGGCTACTCGGCCTGCTTCATCGGCGCAATCAAGGCCGTGGCCGGCAAGATGAAGATCACCGTGCCTGCCGACGTGGCGGTCGATGCCGAGGTGGACCTGGGCCCGGTCGGTCAGGCCTACGGCATCGCCGCCCGCCTGGTGGTGCACCTGCCCGGCATGGACCGAGCCCAGGCCCAGCAGCTGGTCGATGTGGCCCACCAGGTCTGCCCCTACTCCAACGCTACGCGCGGCAACATCGACGTGAGCGTGACGCTGGCCTGATCCGCACGACAGTCCGTCACGAACAAAAAAAGGGGCGCCAGATGGCGCCCCTTTTTCAGGTGACTGCCGTCAGACCAGCAAGGCGTTGACGCGCCTCACGTAGGCGGCCGGATCGTCCGGCAGACCCCCTTCGGCCAGCAGGGCCTGGTCGAACAGGATGTGCGCCAGGTCGTCGAAATGGGCCGAACCATCGAGCTTCTTGACCAGCGCATGCTCGGCGTTGACCTCGAGGATCGGCTTGACCTCGGGCGCCTTCTGTCCGGCCGACTTGAGCAGCCGGGCCAACTGGGTCGAGTACTCGCCGTCTTCCACCACCAGACAGGCCGGTGAATCGACCAGGCGCGTGGTCACCCGTACGTCCTTTGCCTTGTCCTTGAGGCTGTCCTTGAGCCTGTCCAGCACCGGCTTGAAGGCCTCGGCCGCCTGCTCGGCCGCCTTCTTCTCTTCCTCGTCCTGCAGCTTGCCCAGGTCCACCGCGCCCTTGGCGACGCTCTGCAGCGGGGTGCCGTCAAACTCATGCAGGAAGGACAGGGCCCACTCGTCGACCCGGTCGGTCATGAGCAGCACTTCGATGCCCTTCTTGCGGAACACCTCCAGCTGGGGGCTGTTCCTGGCCGCGGCCAGGCTGTCGGCGGTGATGTAGTAGATGGCCTCCTGGCCTTCTTTCATGCGGGCCTTGTAGTCGGCGAAGCCGACAGTGACGCTGTCGCTCTGGGTCGAGGCAAAGCGCAGCAGTTTGGCGATCTTCTCGCGGTTGGCGAAGTCCTCGCCCAAGCCTTCCTTGAGCACCGCGCCGAACTCGGCGTAAAAGGCGCTGTACTTGCCAGCCTGGGCTTTGTCCTCTTCGCTGACCACATCGGTCACGCCGTCGGTGCCCTCGGCCGCCTCGGGCGCTTTGTCTTTCTTCGCCAGGTCTTCCAGCATGGCCAGCACGCGGCGGGTGTTGCCTTCGCGGATGGCCTTGACGTCACGGCTTTCCTGCAGCAGCTCGCGGCTGACGTTCAGCGGCAGGTCGGCCGAATCGACCACGCCCTTGACCCAGCGCAGGTACGAGGGCATCAGCGCCTCGGCCTCGTCCATGATGAAGACACGCTTGACGTAGAGCTTGATACCCGCCTTCTTGTCGCGGTTCCACAGGTCGAACGGCGCCTTGGCAGGGATGTACAGCAGCTGCGTGTACTCGGTGTTGCCTTCCACGCGGTTGTGCGCCCAGGTGAGCGGCGCCTCGTGGTCGTGGCTGATGGACTTGTAGAACTCGGTGTACTGTTCTTCGGTGATGTCCTTCTTGGGCCGCGTCCACAGGGCGCTGGCCTTGTTCACCGTCTCCCACTCGCCGGTCTTGACCATGCCGCCGGGCTGGCGGCCGCCGTTCTCGTCATTGGGGTTGATGAGCTCGCCGTCTTTCCACTCTTCCTTTTCCATCAGGATGGGCAGGCTGATGTGGTCCGAATACTTGGCGATGACGGACTTGAGCTTCCATGCGTTCTTGAACTCCTCGTCATGGTCTCGCAGGTGATGGATGATGCTGGTGATGTGAGCGGGCCGGGTGTTGTTTTAATATTATAATTTGCCATTGCATCTGCTCAC
>JAJPEW010000242.1 GCA_021166755.1 Hydrogenophaga sp.
CCGGTTTCGTCTGCGGCTGTCATTGGGCTGTACAACCTGACCGGCTGCAGTCAGCCTGTTGCCGTCGCCATCTTCTGTCATCGTTTATCGTTTGGACTCGGTCGGTGGACCCTTGATGCTCACTGGGAAGCAGGCACCACCCGCAACACCCGCCCCTGCGGGTTGTCCGTCAGCAGGTACACCGCCCCCTCCGGTCCCATCCGCACATCGCGGATGCGTTCGCCCAGTTCATTGAACAGCACGTCCTGCGGGCCGGGGGTACCGTCGCTGCCCATGGGCACGCGGCGCACGCTGCGTTCGGCCAGGGCGGCCACCAGCAGGCTGCCGCGCCAGGCGGGGAACAGTGGGCCGTCATACCACGCCATGCCCGCCGGGGCGATGGAGGGGGTCCACTCGGTCAGTGGTGGGGTGATGCCGGGCAGGTTGCGGTAGGGGGTGATGCGGGCAAAGGTGTAGTCCACGCCGCCGGTGGTGATGGGCCAGCCGTAGTTGGCGCCGGGGGTCAGGCGGTTGAGTTCGTCGCCGCCGCGTGAGCCGTGTTCGTGGGCGTAGATGACGCCGTTCACCACCACCACGCCCTGCGGGTTGCGGTGGCCGGTGCTGAAGATCTCGGGCAGGGCGCCGTCGCGCTTCACAAAGGGGTTGTCGGCCGGCACCGTGCCGTCGGGGCGGATGCGCATGAACTTGCCCAGGTGGGTGTGTAGGCGTTGCGCGTCGGTGCGCTCCAGGTTGCCGTCGCCCATGCCAAAGATCAGGGTGCCGTCGGGCAGCCAGGCCATGCGGCCGCCAAAGTGCTGGGTGTCGGTCTTGGCCGGTTGTGAGGTGAAGACGGGTCGCAGGTCTTTCAGCTCGTTGCCGTCCAGCCGGGCACTGACCACGCGCAGGTGGTTGGCCTCGGGCGTGCCGTGTGCGAACGACAGGAACAGCCGGCGGTTGTTGGCAAAGTCCGGGTCCAGCAGCACGTCGAACAGGCCCGCCTGTCCGCGCGCCAGCACCGGCGGCACGCCGGCCACGGCCTCGGGGCGCAGCTGCAAGCGGCCGTCGGGCCCGGGCTCGACCACACGCAGGCGGCCGGGCCGCTCGGTCACCAGCATGCGCCCGTCGGGCAGAAAGGCTAGCGACCAGGGGTGCTCCAGTCCGCCGGTCACGGTCTCCACGCGGTAGGCCACTGTCTGGGCCGATGGGGTCATGCTCAGCACAGCCAGGAACAAGGCAAGCAGGTATTTCATAATGGTCAGCATGAGATCCGGTGCCTGCCATGATGCCCCATCAGTTCGCTGGACGCGACGTCTGGGGGTGCTGTTGTGCGCGTGGGTGCTGGCAGCGGCCTGGGGTTCGGTGGTGCAGACGCAGTGGAACCTGCGGGCGCTGGTGGATGTGGGCGTGGAGATTCCCGCCAGCGACTGGCTGCGGGTGACCGCCCAGGACCTGATCGGCTTTGCGCCGGTCTATGGCGTCATCCTGGCCGTGGGCTGGCTGTTTGCCTTGCCGGTGGCCAGCGCCTTGGCCCGCTGGTGGCCGGCCGGGCGCAGTGCGCTGCTGGCGGCGGCGGCCGGGGTGGGCATGGTGACCGCCGTGCGCACGGTGGACGCGGTGGCGCCCATGCCGGTGTTCATTGATGCCACGCGGCACCTGCCCGGCCTGCTGGCCATGGCCGCTGGCGCGGTCATTGCTGGATTGCTGTACGCCAGTCTGACCGCCCGTTTGACTTCACGCTGACCGGAGGAGCACCCATGAAAACCATCGACGAAATGCTCCACCTGGAACTGCTGACCACCGACCAGCACCACCAGATCAGCGCCTGGATCGCCCAGGCCGACACCCCGGACGAGATCCTGAAGATGCCATCGGCCCTGTGGCAGGCCGTGGAACGCGCCAGCGCGGTGATGGGTATTGATGAAGACCTGCTGCGCCCACCCGCGATGGATGCGGGGGATCTGGTCTGCGGGTGAATTTGCTGTTAGATTGCTCGGATGCGAGACCACCCGATGAAGCCGCTGACGGAAGAATCCATGATCGTCCTGGAGGCCGGCATTCCCAAGCTGGCCCAGGGCGCTTTCCAGCGTGCTCAGTACGAAGCGTTGACCACCAGTGGCAAGGTGCTGCGGGCGGTCAATGGCCAGCTGGTGGAGACCTTTGCCGATGGCACCGAGACAGTGGTTCGTGATCTCCACCGTCCGGTGAAGGTTACCAAGGGTGCCAAACTCAAGCTCAAACCGCGCGCGACCGCCGCCGGATGAGCGCTGTCCAGCCGCGGCTGCGCATGTTTGCCGGCCCCAACGGGTCGGGCAAGAGTACCCTCAAGGATGTGTTGGACCCCCGATGGCTTGGCGTCTATGTCAACGCCGACGATATCGAGGCCGAGATCCGCTCGAAGGGTTTTGCGTCGTTGACGCCTTACGGTGTCACTGCCTCCCAAGCTGAGCTGTCTGCTTTCCTGTCGGCTTCCAGCCTCCTGAGGCAGCAAGGCCTGGATGCCGGCGCAAATAGCATCCGTGTGCTTGATGACCGGGTGATGTTCGACGGCGTGGCCGTGAACTCGTACTTCGCCTCGGTGCTGGTGGACTTCATTCGCCATGACCTGTTGCGCCGCAAGGAGTCTTTCACCTTTGAGACGGTGATGTCGGCGCGGGCCAAGGTGGATTTTTTCTGCCGCGCAAGGCAGCAGGGTTTCCGCACGTACCTGTACTACGTGGCCACGGAAGACCCGGAAATCAATATTTCGCGCGTGGCCCATCGGGTGTCCCTGGGCAAGCACGACGTGCCCAGGGACAAGATCGTCCAGCGGTACTACCGTTCTCTGTCGCTGCTGGCGGATGCGGTCACCTGTGCCGATCGGGCCTATGTGTTCGACAACT
>JAJPEW010000299.1 GCA_021166755.1 Hydrogenophaga sp.
ATTGGGCGGCAGACATTGCGTCTGCGGATCAGCATGGGATGCCGCCGGCTCTGTCCCGGCCTGCGCGCTGTGGCCGGAAGGCGGGGTGTGGCAGCCGGTGAGCAGGATGCTCAGTGCGGCCCCCAGGATGATGATCGAACCCTTGTGTTCCCTGGACATGTTCCTCCCTGTGATGTCTTTCTCGAACAGGTGGTAAATGTAGTTCCAAAGGGTTCATTTTTGAGGTGTGGGTATCCCTCCGACAGGAGAAGAAATTGCAACGAGGTGTTGTCGTGGTGACCATGAAAAAAGGCCCGTCGCCGGGCCTTCCTGCTGTGGGAGAGGCGAAGCCTCAGCCGACCACCACCGCTGTGCCTTCACCCTTGGGGGCGATCACGCCGATGTCGTAGACCGTCTCGCCCAGCTCGCGCAGGGTGGCGGCGCAGGCAGCGGCTTGGGCGGCGTCGATGACGACCACCATGCCGATGCCGTTGTTGAAGGTGCGGTTCATCTCGATGTCGTCAATGCCGGCCACCTTCTGCAGCCAGGCAAACAGCTCGGTCTGCGGCCAGCTGCCCTTCTTCAGGTGCGCGGCCGTGCCTTCGGGCAGCACGCGCGGGATGTTTTCCAGCAGGCCGCCGCCGGTGATGTGGGCCAGGGCCTTGATCGGGTGCTGGGCCAGCGCGGCCAGCACGTTCTTGACGTACAGGCGGGTGGGGCGCATCACCGCTTCCTTGAAGGGCATGCCGTCCAGGGTGGCGGGCAGATCTGCACCGGCGCGTTCGATGCACTTGCGCACCAGCGAGAAGCCGTTGGAGTGCACGCCGTGCGAGGCCAGGCCCAGCACCACGTCACCGGGCTTGACGTTCTGGCCGGTCAGGATCTTGCTTTTCTCCACGGCACCGACGCAGAAGCCGGCCAGGTCGTACTCGCCGTCCGGGTACATGCCGGGCATCTCGGCGGTTTCGCCGCCGATCAGGGCGCAACCGGAGAGCTCACAACCCTTGGCAATCCCGCCCACCACGGCGGCCGCGGTGTCCACGTGCAGCTTGCCGCAGGCAAAGTAATCCAGGAAGAACAGTGGCTCTGCGCCCTGCACCAGCACGTCGTTGACGCTCATGGCGACCAGGTCGATACCCACGGTGTCGTGCATGTTCCACTCGAACGCCAGCTTGAGCTTGGTGCCCACGCCGTCGGTGCCCGAGACCAGCACCGGTTCCTGGTAGCGCTTGGGCACCTCGAACAGGGCACCGAAGCCGCCGATGCCGGCCAGCACGCCTTCGCGCATGGTCTTCCTGGCCAGCGGCTTGATGCGCTCGACCAGGGCATCACCGGCGTCGATGTCAACGCCGGCGTCTTTGTAGGAGAGGGGAGTGTGGCTGGAGCTCATGGGTGCGGTCGGGCGCCAGGGGCGGTGGCGCAGGGCTTGGGGGAAGGGCGAAAAGCGGTTTCGTCTCGGGACCGGAGCGGCCCGATAGAATTTGCCTCTGATTTTACGGGTTTGCCCGCAGCCGCCTGCGCTTGCCCGTCCACCAAGCCTGATTGCCCATGAAATTCACCCACAACCAGATGCGCGCCGCCGCCTGGGCTGCCATTGCGCTGGCCATCTGGCTGTTGCTGACGCTGCTGGCGCCGGTGCTGATGCCTTTCCTGCTGGCCGCGGTGCTGGCGTATGCGCTGCATCCGCTGGTCGAGCGGCTGCACGCGCGGCGCATTCCCCGCTGGCTGGGTGCGGGGGTGGCCATCACGCTGCTGATGCTGGTGCTGCTGGCCGTGGTGCTGCTGATCGTGCCGGTGATCACCAAGCAGGTGCCGCTGCTCAAGGAGCAGGTGCCCGCCCTGCTGGAGCGGGTCAACGAATCGCTGATCCCGCTGGCCGCCCGTTTTGGCATTGACCTGCAGATCGATGTGGCCCAGGTGCGCGAATGGCTGCGCGGGCTGGTCACCGGGCATGAAAGCGAACTCATCAACGGGCTGCTGTCGTCGCTGCGAATCGGCGGCAGCGCCCTGGCCGCCGTCTTCGGCAACCTGGTGCTCACACCCATCGTGGCCTACTACCTGCTGCTGGACTGGGGGCCGCTGGTCGAGCGCACCAAGGGCCTGATTCCGCCGCGCTGGCGCCTGGCCGTGCAAGGTTTTCTGGATGAGACCGACGAGGTGCTGGGCCAGTACCTGCGGGGCCAGTTGCTGGTGATGGGTGTGCTGGCGGTGTTCTACACCGTGGGTCTGGCGCTGGTCGGCCTGAAGCTGGCGCTGCCCATCGGGGTGTTCACTGGCCTGGCGGTGTTCGTGCCTTACCTGGGCTTCGGGTTGGGGCTGGTGATGGCCTTGCTGGCGGCCGTGCTGCAGTTTCAGGCCATCTGGGGCGTGGCCGCGGTGGCGGTGGTCTATGCCATCGGACAGGTGGTCGAGAGCATGTACATCACCCCCCGCCTGCTGGGTGAGCGCATCGGCCTGCATCCGATTGCGGTGATCTTTGCGCTGATGGCCTTCGGCCACCTGTTCGGTTTTGTCGGGGTGCTGATTGCCCTGCCGGCCAGCGCTGTGCTGCTGGTGGCCATCCGCCGGGCCAAGCAGGGGTACCTGAGCAGCAATCTGTATCTGGAAGGCAGTCCGGAGCCGGTGTCTGCCGGCAACAAGGACGAGACGGCATGAGTCAGGCGGGTGTGCCCATGAAGCAGTTGGCACTGGACATCGGCCTGGCGCCGGTGCCCACGCTGGAGAACTTCGTGAGCGTGGGCAATGAGGCCGCGCTGGAGCACCTGAAGCTGTGGGTGGGCAACCCCCGCCGTTCGCCGGTGCCCACCTGCCTCTGGGGCGAGGGCGGCTCGGGCAAGACCCACTTGCTCAGAGCCGTGCGCCAGGCCCTGCAGGATGGTGGCGCCCGTGTCGGCTGGCTCGATGCGTCCATCCTTCACCCGGTCGATTACGACGACGCCTGGGAGGCGGTGATTCTGGACGACGTGCAGCTGTACACCGCCGAGCAGCAGGCCGCGGCCTTCAACTGGTTTGTGAATGCCCAGACGCCTGCGCACGGCCCGGCGCGTTGGGTGTTGGCCGCCGCCGACCGGCCGCCGGCCGACCTGCAACTGCGCGAGGACCTGCGCACCCGCCTGGGCTGGGGCCATGTGTTCCAGTTGCATGCCCTGGGCGAGGCCGAGCGTCGCTCGGTATTGCGCCGTGCGGCCGATGAGCGCGGGGTGTTTCTGGGCGATGAGGTCATGGACTTCATGCTCAACCGCTTCTCGCGCGATCTCTCCAGCCTCATGATGCTGCTGGACCAGCTCGATAGCTACGCCCTGCGCACCCAGCGGGCGATCACGATCCCGCTGATCAAGTCGATGCTGGAAAACGAATGACATTGGGACGCCCGACGGGGCGCACAACCGGACAGACCTTCACTTGAAACTCGCACTTTTCGATCTCGACCACACCCTGCTGCCCCTCGATTCCGACTACGCCTGGGGGCAGTTCACGGTCCGCCTGGGCTGGCGCGATGCCGAAACCCACACTCGGGCCAATGACGCCTTTTACGAACAGTACAAGGCGGGCACACTGGACATCCACGAATACATCCGCTTCTCGGTGGCACCGCTGGCCGAGCACGGGCCGCAGAAGGCCGACGCGGCCCACCGCCGTTTCATGGACGAGGTGATCCTCCCGGCCATGCAGCCCCGGGCGATCGATCTGGTCCGCGCCCACCAAGCCGCCGGCGACCAGGTGCTGATCGTCACCGCCACCAACGAATTCATCACCCGCCCGATTGCGCATGCCTTTGGCGTGGACGAGCTCATTGCCATCGATCTGGAGCGCGATGGCCAGGGCAATCCGACTGGCGCCATCCGGGGCACGCCCTCGTTTCGCGAGGGCAAGGTCGCACGTGTGGAACAATGGCTGTCCGAACGCGGGCTGGACTGGTCCCGCGTGGAGCGCAGCACGTTCTACAGCGACTCCATCAACGACCTGCCGCTGCTCGAAAAGGTGCACGAGCCGGTAGCCACCAACCCGGACGAGCGCCTGCGTTCCATCGCCGACGGCCGGGGCTGGCGCATTCTGAACCTCTTCGAATGATCAAGAAATTCATCGACAAGCTGCTGGGCAAGGCCACGGGGCGCGGCAGCAAAGCCTCCCCCTTCGGCAAGCGCGAGGACGTGCCCGCGCAGGTGCATGGCATCGATCCCAAGCTGGTGGACCAGCGGGCCCTGGATGTGGTGCACACGCTCAAACAGGCCGGTTTTCAGGCCTACATCGTCGGCGGCGCGGTGCGTGACCTGCTGCTGGGGCTGCGACCCAAGGACTTCGACGTGGCCACCAACGCCACGCCCGAGCAGGTCAAGGGCCTGTTCCGCCGCGCCTTCATCATCGGCCGGCGCTTCCGGATCGTGCACGTGATCTACGGTCGCGGGCGCGAGCACGAGGTGATCGAGGTCTCGACCTTCCG
>JAJPEW010000310.1 GCA_021166755.1 Hydrogenophaga sp.
GGGTACAGTTCTGCACCTCGGTCGCCGCTGCGACCCCAACCTGCGCCTCCCATCATGACCCTGCCCCGCTGCCCGAAATGCCAGTCCGAATTCACCTACGAGGACGGCGACCTGTACATCTGCCCTGAGTGCGCCCATGAATGGGACAAGACCGGCGGCGACGAACCGGCCGACGAGGTCAAGGTCTGGAAGGATGCCTTCGGCAACCTGCTGGCCGACGGCGACACGGTGACCCTGGTCAAGGACCTCAAGCTCAAGGGTTCGTCGGCGGTCATCAAGGTTGGCACCAAGGTCAAGAGCATCCGCCTGGTCGAGGGCGACCACGACATTGACTGCAAGATCGAGGGCTTTGGCGCGATGCAGCTCAAATCCGAATTTGTGCGCAAGGCCTGAATAGCCTTCCAACGACAACGATCCCCGCATGAACACCACCCCTGTTCTGAAGGTTGCCGTCATGGGTGCTGGCGCCGTGGGCTGCTACTACGGCGGCATGCTCGCCCGCTCCGGTCATCCGGTCACCCTGATCGGTCGTCCCGCCCATGTGCAGGCGGTTCGCGCCCAAGGTCTGCGCATGCAGACGCAAAGCTTTGATGAACGTGTTCCCCTGATCGCCAGCACCGAGGCCTCTGCCGTTGCGGGCGCCGATCTGGTGCTCTTCTCGGTCAAGTCGCCCGACACGCAATCGGGTGGCGAACAGATGCGCCCGCACCTGGCACCCGACGCGCTGGTGCTGTGCCTGCAAAACGGCGTGGATAACGCCGAGCGTCTGCGCACCGTCCTGCCCGGCCATGAGGTGGCCGCCGCCGTGGTCTACGTGGCCACCGAGATGGCCGGCCCCGGCCATCTGCGCCATCACGGGCGGGGCGAACTGGTGATTGAGCCATCGGCCAGGAGCGCTCAGGTGATGCAGGCGCTGACGGCAGCCGGCGTGCCCACCGAGATCAGCGACAACGTGCGCGGCGCGCTATGGGCCAAGCTCATCCTCAACTGCGCCTACAACGGCCTGTCGGCCGTGGGACGCATCGTCTATGGTGAGCTGGTGCGGCGACCCGGTGTGACCGACCTGATGCGCGATGTGGTCGCCGAATGCCAGGCGGTGGCCGCCGCCGACGGCGTGAACATTCCCGGCGATGTGGCCGCTGCCGTGCGCCGCATTGCCGAGACCATGCCCACACAGTACTCGTCCACTGCCCAGGACCTGATGCGCGGCAAACCCAGCGAGATCGATCACCTCAACGGCTACGTCGTGCAAAAAGGTCAGGCCCTCGGTGTACCCACCCCGGCCAACCGGGCCTTGTGGGTGATGGTGAAGCTGGCCGAGAACGCACCTCGCGCCTGACCCGGTCTGTTCCGGTGCCATCGGTACAATCGCGCCCCTTCATTTCCACCATCTCTTTCAGGCAGGTCCGCCCATGCAGTACTCGGTCTCGCACCACAAGCTCAAGCTCATCCTCTCCGCCCAGGGCATCAAGGGCGGTGACGCTGGTGCCATTGACAAGCTGTTTGGCGGCAAAGATGGCTACTACTGGTACGGCACGCTGCGCGACATGTGCCCCGAAGGCAAGACCCTGTCCTGGGACAACCAGTACGCGATGGTGAACGCCATCCAGGCACACGAAAACGCCACCGCGGCCGAAGACGAAATGCCCGCGGAAAAGCCCACGGCGGCGCACATCGCGGCGATCTCCAAACTGCTCGCTGACCCCATCTGAAGCCAGACAGCGTTCAAGGTGACAAAATCCCCAAACGGGGGTAAACTTTGCGAATGCTTATCGCTGCGCAGTCACACAAGCACGCGAGGGTCCACTTCCGTGGATCCGGTCTGCCGCGCGGGTACTTTTCGTCAGTGACACCGCCATGAGTTGACACGGCTCGTCCGTGTCTTCCTCCCTTTGTCTGTGGCCTCCTGCGTCGGCGGCCACGACGTCTACCTCCCATCAGGATTTTCCTTCGTCAGCGAACGTCCTTCGTTTGCAGACGGTTTGGTGCGTGGCCAAAAACCCGCCATCAAACGATGCGAGATGCACCTGTCACCGGAATACCATGCGCATCACTGTCGTTGTCTCCCTGTTTCTGCTCTATCACATGGTCCTGTTCGGGCTGATGTTCCAACCTGGCGAGCCAGAGCCACAAACCCTGGTGAAGGCCATCAACATGCTCTTGGTCCACGCTTGCGTGCAAGGCATCGTGATCGCTGTGCTGGCCGTGAAGCTGTTTGACAAACAGATCCTGGCAGGTGACTGAGCCCACGCCGCAGCGATGATCCTTCGCCCCATGCGCGCACTGCGATGACGGCCGGCCCTCCCTCTGGACCATGCCGGAATTCCTCCGCACGCCGTGCCAGGCGTCTGTCCGCCCCACCCCTCCGCTGATCGACAAGAATTAGCTCAAAGGTACACACCATCATCTGATCCCGCTACAGTGCTCCCGTTGCTGTCGCCGAGTCAGGGATGAAGAAAGACGACCACCGTGATCGTTGGAAGCCGGGGTGCGCGCCTTGCCAATGGCTCGGGCGGCACCTGCTCGCTTGCTGGCTGTCCCTGATCGGTGCATGGCCTGCCATGGCCTCGCCAGTGGACCCGGCGATCAGTCAGAGCTATCTGAAGAGCTGGACGGGTGGGCTTCACTACTGCAGCGCCGGTCTGTGCAGCGAGCTGGGGCGGCGCGACATGCCGCAGGCCGATCGCGCCAGCTTTCGCCCCGTGTCCGAGCGCTATGCAGCGGACCGGCAGCGGGTCTACTACGAAGGCCGCGAGATTGCGGGCGCAGATCCGGCCACGCTGCGAGTGCTCGGGCCGGACCACGTGGCCGACCAGAATGCGCTTTACATCAAGGGGTTTCGTGTCCGCGAAGTCGACGCGGCCACCGCGCGCCATCTGCCCCGGCACTACGTGCTGGACCGCCAGAAGGTCTGGTACGGTGAGTTCGAGTCCGGACGATCGGACTACTTCCTGAGCGAATTGCAGGGCGCCGACCCGGCGCGCTTCCATTTGCCCGACCCGGACCAGGACACACTGGGCACCGACGGTCAACGGCTGTTCCTGGGCAAGAGGCCCCTGGCACTGGCCCTGGGCAAGGACTTTCGCCTGCTGGAAAGCAAAAGCCTGCTGGCCTTCGTGTCGGACGCACGCCTGCATGTGCTTGCGTACGGTCTGCAGTGGCCTGACGCCAGCGCTGTTCGTGAGGCGGGCACCGCGCAGCGCAGCACCTGGTTGAGCCTGCCCGGGTTACCGTCGGTGCAAGGCAACGGACCCTGGCGCCTGATCAACGGCCGCTGGCTGATCGTGCAGCAGGATCGCCGATGGCGCCTGCTCGCCGACCGCGTCCAGCGACTGACGACCTTTGACGAAAGCATCTGGTACGCGGTGGCAGACGGGACGCTCTGGTATGTGCCACCGCGCCATGAGAAGCCGCCGTTCGAGGTGGGCCCCGCCTCCGCCGATCTGCGCCTGCTGAGCCAGTACTACCTGATCAACAACGGCCAGGTGATCCACCACGGCAAACCCGTGGCTGGAGCGGACCCCAGCAGTTTCCGGATACCACCCAAAGGCGAATTCAAACTGAACATCGACGCCATGGACAAGCAGTGGCTGTACGACCGAGGTGAGCGTGTGGACACCAACCCACCATGAACATCCTGCCATCCAAGGCGCCCGACGCCATGCCACGCCAGTTGCACATCTGCCTGCCCACCCGCCAGGCGTGGCGATGCCTGCTGATCGACGCACAGGGCCGTCACCTGGGATCGCCGGACGGTTTTCTCAAAGTGCGCGGCTTCGACTCCGAACCTGTGGACGGGGTGTTCTACAGTGCAGCCCAGGCGCTGGACAGCCGATGGGGTTTCATCGACACCGAGGGCCAGTGGCGCGTGCCGCCGCAGTACGACGACACACGCAATGCCGCGCCCAACGGGATGGCGCGCTTCCGTCAGAACGGCCTGTGGGGTTACATCCGCATGGATGGACATGTCCTGATCGAAGCCCGCTATGAGGAGGCCCGTCCGTTCCGGCACGGTGTGGCGGCGGTCAAGCTGCGCGGCAAGGGCTGGCGCTTCATTGACGAGAGCGGCGCCTTCACCGGCAGCAAGGAACACGACGAGCTGGCCGAGATGGGGCGCGAGGGCCTGGCCTGGGCGGGAAAACGCGACTGGGCGGTCAAAGGGGGCCGGCGGCGCATCGGTTTCGTCGACCGTGAAGGACGGTGGGTCATCGAGCCCACCTTCGGCTACGCCAACCCCTTTGGCGATCATGCGGTCACGGCGGCCACGCTCGACCACAACCACTACGGCCTGATCGACACGCGGGGCCAGTGGGTACTGGAGCCGCAACGGGACTGGCGCATCGAGACCTTCGATGACGATGGGCTGGCCAGCTTTCTGGTCGCCAAGGGCAACCACGAGCGGGGCTTCATCAACACGCAGGGACAGATCTGCATCCCGTCCGGTCGCAACGTCGGCGAACACCGCTCGTGCGGTCTGGCCCGGGCGTGGACCCAGTATTACCGCGCCGATGGCGAGCGCATGGAGCCCGCCGCGCAGCTGCGCATGGCCAGCGATTTCCGGCCCGATGCCCGGGTGGCCATTGTGCGGCTGGACGATGTCAAGGCCCACAACGACCAACCCGCGCAGACCCGCAACTGGGCGCTGCTGCACACGGACGGTCGTATCGTGCCGATGCCAGCGCACCTGCGGGAGCCACTGACGGACGCCGATGACCGGCTGCACCCCGAGTACCTGAACACCCCCTGGGTCACGTTCATCGACCATGCGGGCAACCTGGTCTGGGTGGACGGCGAATTTCAGGAACAGGCCCGCGTGCACCTGACCCCCGGGCAGGCCAGCCTTCACACGTCAGCCGGCGAGGTCTGGTCCACCACGACCCACGACCTTGGACCGGTGCAGCCTTACTACATGCCACACACGGCGCAAGTGCTGGAAAACATCACCGAGGTGGATGGTGTCGCGCCGCTGACCGCCCGGCTGTGCGCATTGATCGAGGAACGCCTGCACCAGGCCGCCAGCGGCCAGACGCTAGAAGCTTTGCCCAACCCGCGTGACGATGACGACGATGAGGATGACGACGATGAGGATGACGACGACTACGCCGACGAAGACGGAGACGAAGCCAATGACGACACCTCTGCGGCAGACCCCGACTGGCGCAGCACCCGGCGCGAGACACGCCGCATGGCGCGCCTGCTGCGCGCCGAACGGCGCCTTTCGCGTCACTACCTGGGCGAAACACATAGCGCCGACGACCATTTCCTGACCGGGGAATGGTCCGATCACAGCGCCCTGCTGCACGACGAACTGCGCCAGATCCTGACCGATCGCTATGGCCCGCCCGATGTGCTGCCCGAATGGGCGGGTTGGCAGGAGAGCTACTTCGAGCCCGTGGGCTGGGCGGTGCCCCTGGCACAGCCGCTACCCGGTGACGATGGCCTCCTGGCCGAGCACCGTCAGCTCTGGGTCTGCCTGCACCATGCCAGCGACTCCGGGGATGGTGACGTCTGGTGGGAGAACTGGCTGCTGGTGGCACCCAGCGTGGACGCGCTGGCCCTCGCGCTGCGCGCGCGGGCCGGTCAGCCCGGCGTCCCGCCGGCACCGGATGAGGCGGAGGCCATCGACCTCGTCGCCCGTCACCCCGAAGCCCTGCAGGCCCTGCCCCGCGAGCACCTGAGCAGCGCTGTGATCGACGCGGCCCTGAACGCCAGCGCCTGGGAAGTCCGATCGGTACCCAAACGACTGATGACCACCGCGCGCTACGCGCGAGCAATCGCGCACAACCGCCTGGCCTTCACCCAGGTGCCCCACGACATGCTGGATGAGGAGGTCTGCCTGGCCCATGTGGACAACAGTGGATGGCGACTGCGCGAGGTGCCCGAGCATCTGCGCACCGCTGCCGTGTGCCTGCGGGCCTTGCGTCGCTCACCGTCGGCACGCGAGCATGTCCCCCCGGCCATCCTGCAGGAGCTGCTCGGCTCAGGAGAGGAAATTCCTGACCCTGCCCAACGGGCGGCCGAGCTCAAGGCCAGTATGGAGGATGTCCTGGCCCGCACCGCAGAGCTCAGGGCCCATCCCCTCATCCAGCTGTATTCAGAGCGACCGGACAAACCGTTCAAACGCGTCGGCCACGCCCTGCGTCTGGGAGGTTGGGTGATGAAGAACCTGGTATTTGCCAAGTCCAACGAGCCGACCGAGCACCGGGGTCTGACCGGCTGGCTGGAGAGCCGGCCGGTGGTGGCCCTGATGACCAACTCGGTGGTGAGCATTCTGGCCATCCTGTGCCACGTCCTGGTCGTCATCGACGCCTGGCAGCTGGAAGGCTGGATGGTGGCCACTGCCACCGGCGTGCTGTTCGGCCTGGCCGAGCTGTACTGGATCTGGCGAGCCTTCTTCGGCGGCACACCCGACATCGGCCTGGGGCTCACGGCGCTGGTGCCGGCGCTGTACGTGCTGCTCTGGGTACCCCTTTACCGACGCATCGCCAATACCTATGCCCGACGCCTGCAACTCAAGCAGGACGCATCAGCGGATGACCGAGACGCCTGAGCATGTTCTCCACGGCCGGGTGACCATGATGGCAAACGATGCGCTGCACTTGCGGCAGGTGGCTGAGCGCCGTCGACAGCAGCAGCCTTCCCAATCCACGACGACGCAGTGGCTCTGCCACGCTCAAGCCCAGCTCCCAATCACCCGGGCTGGCCGAGGCCGACAGCTGCAAACTGCCCACCAGGCCCAGGTCGGCGTCGTGGGTCATCCACGCACCCCACCAGTGGTGAACGTCCCAGCGCAGCCGCTCCACCCAACCCAGCACGGCTTCGTCACTGAGCGTCAAGCCGAAACGGGCATAGCGGTCCTCGGGTGTAAGCGAAAGCAGGTGCACACCCAGAGCCCCCCGATGCGTTGCAGACAGCGGTCGCAACTCAAGCGTCGACAGCCACATATACCAGCTTGGCTTCGCTGCAGTGCCGCCGAACGCCGGTGGCCGGACACTCGGCCCACATATGCACCTGCACCTGCAGGGATCGCTTGCCCTGTGCAATCACGCGGGCGCTCACCTCAACCACGTCACCCACATGGGCTGGCTGTTTGAAGTTCAGCTCATCGCTGGCGGCCATGACCACCGTCCGGCGAACCCGCCGGGTGGCAGCGACAAAACCGGCCTTGGCCATCCATGCCATGGCTGGCCCACCATGCAGCACACCGCGGTGATTGGCATGCCCGGGAAACACGATCTCCGCGACGGTGCTCTCATCTTCCGGGGCCAACTGCGGCAAAGGCACCTGCTCTCCCGCCAGCGACGACGTTTGGGCAGGGCCCTGAGCGTCCCGATCCATCTGGCGCACCATCACGAACTCACCCGAGAGGCAGACGGTCCGTTCGCCTGTGAGCAGGGACTCGGCCACCAGTGTGGCATCCACGGTGACCGAGCGGCGGCCACGCCGAATGACCTGTGCCCGGCACTCGACAAGCTGCCCCGACAGCGCTGGCGCGGCGAAGTCCAGGCGGCTGACGGCAGCGGTGACCACGGCACCCCGCAAGGTGCGACTGCCCAGAATGAAGGCCACCCGGTCGAGCATGGACAGGGCTGCGCCGCCGAACAGCGTGCCGTGGTGGTTGGACTGGTCTGGCCAGACCATGTCGACCACCGCCATGGGCGGCGGCACATCCGACCGTGGCGCATCCGGCCCAACCGGCGCACCCGAAACAGAAACGATAGACAAGAAACACCTCCGTCAAAGGAGGCGGGGAACGATGGAAAATGCAAGGCAGCGGGTTGCCACGTGCAGACCGTGCACGCCATGGGGTGCAGCCGGAGACCCGCGACAGAACCGACGGACTTGCTCCGGGACACCCCGCCCAGGCACAGACACACAACACCCCACGGCAGGTCTCCTGGCTCTCGGGTCAACGCTGTCTGTCTGCCTTCCCGGCACAAGGCCAGTGGCATGGAGGGGCAAACAGCTCACCGATCACAGTTGCGGGGGCAGCCACAGCCTGGGCAGCGATCGGATCACCGCCCTTCTGTCGTTCCCTTTTCATTCCTGCTGTCATGCAGAAAACCGCGAGGCTGGTAAAAGTGTAGCAGCCCACGTGGTTGAACTATCGTCTGCATGGTCGCCTCGAACCGCCCAACGCACATCGACCGCATCAACGTCCTGACCATGACCGACCTCAAAGATCTGCTGCCCGACTGGGCGCTTCCCTGGATCGCATCCATCACCATCGGCCTGCAGATTGCCCTGATCCTGCTGCTGGCCTTGCTGGTCCGGTCCGTCCTCCACCGCTTCATCAACCGGCTGGGCGAAGACAAACACCTGCCGGTCGACCTGGTGGTGGGGGGCCGCCGGCTGATCAGCCTGCTGGTGTTCGGCGCGGCCCTGTTGTGGGTGCTGGACCGGCTGGGGGTGTCCGGGATGGTGCTGTGGACCGCCTTCACCGGGTTTGCTGCGGTGGCGGCGGTGGCCTTCTTTGCCGCCTGGAGTGTGCTGTCCAACATCTTCTGCTCCATTCTCATCTACACCACGCGGCCCTTTGGCCTCAACGATGAAGTGGAGCTGCTGGAAAGCGGCGACAAGCCGGGACTGGGCGGCCGGGTGCTGGACATCAACCTGATCTACACCACCCTGGAAGAGAAAGCACCCGGACCCGAGGACCAAGGCAGCTACCTGCGCGTGCCTAACAACCTGTTTTTCCAGCGCATGACACGCCTGCGCACCCGGGATCCTGTCGTGGAATCCCTGCTCGACTGACCAGAAAGACCCGACCCGATGAAACCAATGCCCGCTCGCCTTCGCACACTGGCCCTGGTGCTCGGCCTGACAACCATGGCCCTGCCAAACGGTATCGCACAAGCGCAGACCACGGTCACGACAACCACCACGAGCACAACTGCCCGTGCAAGCCAGGCCGATGTCGAGGCGCTGATGGCGCTGGAGGACTGGCCAGGCAAACTGGCCGGTCTGCGCGAGACCTTTGCCGGCCAGATGCGACTGGCGGTCAACAGCCCCCGGTGGCGCGACCTGTCACCCCAAGCCCGGGACGAGCTGGGCCGGCAACTGGCCGAGGTGATGGCCCGCCACTTCGCGTGGCCTGGCCCCTTGCAGTCATTGGTGCAGGAGACCTACCTGACGCAGGTCGCGGCAGAGGATGTGGCCACCCTGCTGGCCTTCTACCGCTCCGCCGACGGGCAGTGGCTGGTCAAGCGCCTGCAACCCGCACTCGATCAAGTTGAGTACGCCCTGCAGCAACAGGGACGGCAGGACCTGGACCGTCTGACCCACACCTGGCTGGCCAGCGAAGCGCCTGCGGTGGCATCGGCGACCACACCACCGGCACCGTGGCAGGCCACCACCAGCCATGAGGCGGCGGCCCAGCGCCTGCTGGCCGCCACGAGCGTGCGCCAGTTGAACGGGCAGCTGTTCGAAATGCGGCTTCGCGCCATCGAGCGCTTCCAGGATGCTGCGCAGCCACTGCCCGACCGGCCGGCGCGCTTTCAGGGCTTCACCACCCAGATGCGGGAGACGGTCTCGCTGGACGCCTATATGCCTTCAATGGTGGCGCAACTGACGCAGCAACTGAACGAGGACGAACTGACCCGTGCCCTGTCCGTCGAAACCTCGGACCAGCGTCAGCAGGTCAAGGCGGTTGACCAGCGCATCGGTCAGGTCTACGGCCAGCGCATGCAGGTGTGGCAACGCGACGTGCTGTTCCCTGCCCTCAGGCAGGTGATGGAGGCCGCAAGGCGGGACATGCCGCGCTGAGCGGGCGAGGCCGGCGAATGAAGGGTGCTGTACTGGCACCCAACTTCTCTCCGTGGATCATATCAGTGGTATTGGTATATATTTCGCATGCGAAATAAATATCCGATCATGACCTCATCCACTCCGCGCCTGGTCTTTCTGCTCAATGCCGCCCAGCGCCGCCTTCAACAGCTGGTGACTGCCGAGCAGCTGCGACTGACCACCCAGGCCCTGGACGCGCCAACGCCAGCCCAGGGCGGCCTTCTGTTCGCTCTGCACACCCTGGACGGCCAGACCATGGGTGAACTATCCCTGGTTCTGGATCTGGCGCCATCCGCTGTAACAGGTCTGGTCCAGCGGACCGAGTCTCAGGGATGGGTGATCAGGGCCACTGGCGATCAGGATGGCCGCACCCAGCGTGTTTGGCTGCAACCGGCGGGGCGGGCGCTGATCCCGCACCTGCGTGGCGCCCTCAAACGGATCAACAGCCGCATCACCCACGGCTTCACCCCAGAGGAACTGGCCGTGGTCGGCCGATGGCTGGGGCATGTACAGCAATGCGGCAACCCGCCGGAGACCCCATGATGAATGACAAGCAGACACCCACCCATGCGGATGAGGCGCATGAGACGGCTGAAATCATCTGCGGCGACGGTTACCGGCTGCACGGACACTTCCTGCCTCGTGCAGCCGGCACATCCGCCGGTCTGCCCGTGCTCATTTCCCCCGCCACGGGCGTGCGGCAGCATTTCTATTTGCGCTTTGCGCGCTGGCTGGCTGCTCAGGGACATGACGTGCTGGTGTTTGACTACCGGGGTATCGGCCTGTCCCTGCACGGCTCGCTAAGAGACTGCAAAGCCACACTGGCCGACTGGGGGCAACAGGATCAGGTCGCCGCCATCGACTGGCTGCTGAACCGTACCGGCGCCGAGCAAATCGTGATCATCGGCCACAGTGCGGGCGGGCAGATGATCGGTCTCCTGCCCAATCACCACCGGGTGGCGCGGCTGGTGGGCGTTGCTGCCTCTACAGGCTGGTTCAAGGCCATGAAGCCGGCCTTTCGGCTCAAGGCCCACTTCGGCATGCGTCTGGTGCTGCCCTTGGGGATACGCCTCAAAGGCTACGGAACCACGGCCATCATCGGTCTGGGTGAGAACCTGCCCGCCGGGGTGGCGCGCCAGTGGGGGCAATGGTGTGCTGCTGGCGGCTACGCGAGAAACGCGGTAAAGCACCAGGCACACCGCGACTTTCATTCCCAGGTGCGCACGCCCGTCACGGTGCTGCATGCCGAAGACGACGATATCGCCACAGCCGGTACGGTGGCTGACCTGCTCAGCACCCTGCCCTCAGCGCCGCGACAGGTGCGCTGCCTGCGACCGCATGAACACGGGCTGCGTCGCATCGGGCATCTGGACTGGTTCCGTCAGTCCCATCAGGTGCTGTGGCCTCTTATGGCCCAGGCGGTACGCGGCGAGCACATCACGCCGGATGGGCGCACTCAAGGTTGAGACGTTATGGCAAAGCGCTCGCCAACCTCCTGCATGCGCGATCGGTTCTTGCCGAAATCGTAGTACCCCACCAGTGAACGCGAACGGAAGTGGATGCGCTGCGTGGACGGGTCGATGAGAAACACCACTTCATCGCGAAAACCGAGCCGGGTGGTGAAGATGGCGGTCAGCGACACCTCGTCTGCGCGTTCCACCTTGGCGTCACTGAACGTCGACAGGGTCGCGCGCAGCCTGGCCATACCGTCGGCCGCACTCCCCGTGTAGGCCAGCGGTGACAGATCGCCCACACCCAGAGAGTTGACGCAGTTGGTCGAGTTGGGGCATCCCAGCGCCTGCGGGAGGCTCGGCGTAGGCAAAGGTACGGGCGGTGTATCGGCATGCACGGCTGCAGCCAGCCCGACAGTCGCCATCGCCACACCACGTAACAGCAAACGTATCTTCATCGTGACACCACCATGCGCAGGCCCAGGCCCACAAACACCACACCGGCCAGGCGGTCCAGCCACAGCCCGGCGCGCGGGCGGCGCTGCAGCCACTGACCGATGCTACCGGCAAAGCAGCCCAGCGCTCCAAACAGCAGGGCAGCCTGCAAGGTGAACACCACGCCCAGCACCGCCATCTGCAGCGGCAAGTTGCCCTGCGCCGGTACCACGA
>JAJPEW010000325.1 GCA_021166755.1 Hydrogenophaga sp.
GTCACCACCGCCCCCCGCACCTGCCCGCCATCGATGATCGGATGGCTGGAGTACTCGACCGCGATGGCCGTGCCGTCGCGCCGCCAGAACACCTCGCTGTCGATGCGGCAAGGCACGCCACGGCGAAAGGAGTTGCAGATAGGGCATTCTGCTTCCGGGTAGGGGCTGCCGTCGGCGCGCGCATGGTGGGTCAGATCGTGCATGTTGCAGCCGATCAGTTCCGCCGGCTCATACCCGATCAGCCGCGCACCCGCCGGGTTGATGAACACGCAGCGCCCGTCCAGGTCCACCCCGTACACCCCTTCACCGGTGGACGCCAGCAGCAGCCCCAGCGTCTCGCGCCAAGCGGGCGCGGTCAGGGGTTCGCCGCGGTCCAGCGCGGCCGGCAAATTCAGGCTCATGTTCGGGTGTTAGCAAGCCATGTGCCACACGCGTGCAAATCCTCAGCGCCAAAACCGCCGTCGAAGGGCACAATCAAGGGATACACCCCTCACCCTCCATGTCCCTGTTAGACAAGTTCATCGGCAACCGCCATGCCCCGCAGAACCGCACGGCGGCGCAGCGCCATGCGGCCGTGGACCGCTCCGAAAGCGCGCATGCAGCGGCTCACCTGCTGCGCGCGCCCACCGCCCTGATGCAACTGGGCGAGGCCGAGGCCATGACGGTGGTGGGCTTCATGCAGCCCCATCGCTACCCGGCGGGCACCACCATCATCCGCCAGGGCGAGACCACCGACACCGGCTTCATGGTCCTGGTGCTGGATGGCGAAATCACGGTCGAGACAATTGCGGCGCGGCGCACTGAGCCAGTCACGCTGACCGTCCTCGGACCCGGCAGCCTCATCGGCGAAATGTCCCTGGTCGACGGCGGTGCACGCTCGGCCTCCTGCGTGGCCAGCAGCGACGTCAAGTGCGCCGTACTGACGCGCGACGCGCTGGAAGCGCTGATCCTGGAAGAGCCGGCCACCGCGGCCAAGCTCATGACCGCCGTGGCCCAGCGTCTGGCCGAACGCCTGCGCGACAGCGGCCACAAGCTGCGCATCTACAGCCAGCTGGTGCAGTCGATGCAGGAGGAGATCGACGCCCTGATGCCCACGCCGGACACGCGGCCACGCTGATCAACCAGCCCCCCGGATCGGGTCAAGCAACTCGATCTCGCCATAGTGCAGGCGCAGGGCTCCGCGCGCCTCCAGCTGCTTGAGCGCGCGGTTGACCGACTGGCGACTGACACCCAGCATGTGGGCCAGGGTTTCCTGCGCCACCCGCACCCGACGCCGTGCCGTGTCGCGACTCCCATAACCCATGGCCTGCAGGCGCAGGCGGCGCAACACGCGCTCCTCCAGCGGCAGCTGGGCCAGTTCCTCGAGCACCACGAAACTCACCCGCAGCTTGCGGCAGGCCAGCCGGGCAATGTCGCGCCAGTGCCCGGGCTCCCGCTCAAGCCACGACAGCAAGCCTTCACGAGGTACCACCAGCACCTGGCTGGCCACATCGGCCACCGCGTCATGGGTGCGGGGCAGGCCATCGATCATCGAGATCTCGCCGAACCACTGGTACGGCTCCAGATAGGCCAGCACGGCCGCCTGGCCCTCGATGTCATGGGCGCCGACCCGCAGGGCCCCGGCGGTGACGCAGCACAGGCCGTCGGCCTGCCCGCCCCGGGCAAACAAGGGTTCTCCGGGGGCCAGGCGCCGCAGATGCCCCATGTCCCGCAGGGCCTGCTGGAAGGCGGCGGGACAGCCGGCAAACCAGTCGTCGGTCTGCAGGGCCGCCAGCAGCGCTGCCGGCACAGGAAGTTGCGCGTCCGAAGGGGTCATGAAGATTGACTCGACTTTGTCGGGATTCTGACAGACGATGCGTCCTGTTGACGGCATCCTAGCGACCCATAACTACCCGGAGACAGCCATGACACCGTCCACCAGCCTGCTGGTCCAGTACGCCCGTTACCACCGCGATCCGCGCAACATCGCCACGCACTACGTGGGCATTCCCCTGATCGCCTTCGCCATCGGCGTGCTGCTGGCGCGCCTGCAGATGCCCGTCGGCGGCATCTCGGTGGGTGCCCATCAGGTGGTCTGGGCGCTCGTGGCCCTGTGGTACCTCCGGCAAGGGGTGTCCACCGTCACTCTGGCCACCATCGCCGCCACCGGCATCCTCGTCGCCCTGGCCCACCCGTTCGGACAGGCGCCGCTCACCACCTGGCTGCTGGCCGGGCCGGGGAGTTTCGTGGTGGGCTGGATCTTCCAGTTCGTCGGCCACTTCTGGGAAGGCCGCAAGCCCGCCTTTGTCGACGACATCCGCGGCCTGCTGGTCGGCCCGATGTTCGTGGTCGCGGAAGTCTGGTTCATGCTGGGTGGCGGGCGGACACTGCAGGAGCAGATCCACCGCGAGGCCGGCCCTGTGGCCCGCCAGACCCCGCGACGGACGCAGGGCGCATGACGGCCGTACCCCATGTACTGGTGATGGGCGCTGGCAGCGTCGGCTGCCATGTCGGTGGCTGCCTGCAGATGGCCGGCGCCACGGTGGACTTCGTCGGGCGCCCCCGGGTGATCGGCGACCTGCATGCCCGCGGATTGCGCCTGACCGACCGGAACGGCCGCGACCAGCACCTGTCGCCATCGGTCCTGCGCCTGCACCTGCAGGTGCCATCCGATGTACGACCTGACCTGGTGCTGCTGTGCGTCAAGAGCGGCGCCACCGAAGACGCCGCACGGGAGCTGGCGCGCGAGCTGCCGGCGGGCACCCCGGTCCTGAGCCTGCAGAACGGCCTGAACAATGCCGTGAAGGCGGCCGGTGTGGCCCCGACGCTGACCTGGCTGGCCGGCATGGTGCCTTTCAACATCGCCGAACTGGGACCGGGCCACTTCCACCGGGGCACCGACGGCCGCCTGGCCGCCCAGAACCACGCCCACCTTCAAGCCCTGACCGACCTGTTCGAGAGCGCCGCCCTGCCCCTGGATCTGCACGCCGACCTGCGGCCGGTGCAGCTGGGCAAGCTGCTGCTGAACCTCAACAACCCGGTCAACGCCCTGTCGGGCCTGCCGCTGCGCGCGCAGTTGCTCAGCAGCAAGCACCGCCGGCAGTTGGCCGACCTCATGCGCGAGGCGCTGGACCTGATGCGGCTGGACGGCACCGAACCGGCCCGGCTCACCCCGTTGCCCTGGGACGTGCTGATCGCGGTACTGCGCCTGCCCACCCCGCTGTTCCGGCTGGTGGCCAGCCGCATGCTCAAGATCGACCCGAAAGCACGCTCGAGCATGGCCGACGACCTGGCCGCCGGCAGACCGACCGAAATCGACGCCCTCAGTGGCGAGATCGTCCGCCTGGCCAGCCGACTGGGGCGCACCGCCCCGCTGAACATGAACATGGTGGCCCATGTGCGATCCCTGCAGGCCACTCACTCCCCGTCGACACTGTGACTTCCTCTGACCGCAAAGACGCCACCATCAGCCTTGTGCTGGCCGGCGCCCTGGGTGTGATCTGCCTGGCGGCCGCACATGCCACGGGCCATCTGCCGCTCTTTTCCCTGTCGCCACCTGGCGGAGGCGCGGCCGATGTCCCCGAGCAGCTGCGGGTCGATCTGCACATGACCTTCTTCACCATCTGGGCGTCGATGCTCCTGGCCACGCCTGCCCTGATGACCGTCGCGGGCATTGGCGCGTCGCCGACCGCCTGGCGTTGGTGGCGCATCACCTGGACAGCCTCACTGCTCGTGTTCCTGGTGCACTTCTACTGGGCCGCCGTCATCGTCTTCGGCAACGATTGGTCCCGGATCCTGAACACACCCCGGGTCAGTGCCCCCCGGCTGGACACGGTGTTCGCCGTCTGGTGGGTGATTGATGTCACTCTGGCCTGGCTGCGCGATCCCCGCACTACCTGGGTGCGCCTTCAGCGCTGGGGCGTTCACCTCCTGGCCTTTGTCCTGTTCTTCATGGGCGCAGCCCGTGAGGGCGAGCTGGCCCTGTCCAGAGCCCTTGGCTGGGCCATGGCGGTGGCGGTCGTTGCCGGGCTTCTGGCATGGCTGCTGCAACGCCGCTCAAGCACCTGATCCCATCCCAACCAACCAGTCCCGAAGAGACCCCGTCATGCACATTGCCGCCATTGTTCTCTCCCTCATCGTCTGTGCCATCCATATCTACATCCTGGTCGTCGAGATGTTCCTGTGGGACAAGCCGGCCGGCATGAAGGCCTTCAATCTGACCCCCGACTTTGCGAAGGCCACCAAGGTCATGGCGGGCAACCAGGGTCTGTACAACGGCTTTCTCGCCGCGGGCATTGCCTGGGCACTGATGGCCGGCCAGCGAGGGTCACTGCTGTTCGTGCTGGGCTGCGTGGCCGTCGCTGGCCTGTATGGCGCCGCTACGGCCAGCCGCAAGATCCTGTTTGTGCAGACAGTTCCTGCCGGCCTGGCCATGGCGGCCGTCATCGGGCTCGGATGATCAGGTGTTCGGCGCGGTCTTGGCGCTCCAGATCATGGTGATGGCCAGGATACCGAGCACCACGCCCAGCGACACCGCCACCGGGATCTTGAAGATGTCGATCAGCATCATCTTGGTACCGATGAACACCAGGATCACCGCCAGACCGTAGTTGAGCAGGTGGAAGCGGCTGGCCGCGGCCTGCAGCAGGAAGAACATCGCACGCAGGCCCAGGATGGCGAACACGTTGCTGGTCAGCACAATGAACGGGTCCTTGGTGATGGCGAAGATGGCCGGGATCGAGTCGACCGCAAAGATCACGTCGGTCAGGCCCACCATGGCGATCACCATCAGCAGCGGGGTGGCGATCTTCTTGCCATTCTCGATGGTGAAGAACTTCTCGCCGTCGTAGTGCTTGCTCACCGGCATCAGCTTGCGCAGCAGCTTGAGGGCCGGGTTGTCGTCCAGACTCTCTTCCTTGCCGGCGGCCCACCACATCTTC
>JAJPEW010000049.1 GCA_021166755.1 Hydrogenophaga sp.
TTCACGAAGCCGAAGTTCTGGCTCATCCACAGGATCAGCTCTTCGCTGAAGCGGCTGATGTGCACCATGCACAGGCTGGCGGCCGCGGTGAACTCGATGGCGAAGTCGCGGTCGCTTACGCCATCCAGGCTGTTCTGGCACACGCCTTCCATACCCAGGGTCCTGGCCACGCGCTCACGGTCGAGCGGGTAGGTGGTGCCGGCCAGCGCGGCGCTGCCCAGCGGCAGGCGGTTGGTGCGGCGGCGCACGTCGGCCATACGCTCGGCGTCGCGGCTGAACATCTCCACGTAGGCCAGCAGGTGGTGCGCAAAGCTCACCGGCTGCGCCACCTGAAGGTGGGTGAAGCCCGGCAGGATCACCTCGACGTTCTGTTCGGCCACGTCCACCAGCGCCACCTGCAGTTCCTTGAGCAGGTCGCTGATCAGGTCGATCTCGTCACGCAGCCACAGGCGCACGTCGGTGGCCACCTGGTCGTTGCGGCTGCGGCCTGTGTGCAGGCGCTTGCCAGCGTCGCCCACCAGCTGGGTCAGGCGGGCCTCGATGTTCAGGTGCACGTCTTCCAGGTCGAGCTTCCACTCGAAGGTGCCCGCCTCGATCTCCGAGCGGATCTGCGCCATGCCGCGCTCGATGTCGGCCAGGTCCTGCGTGCCGATGATGCCTTGCGCCGCCAGCATTTCCGCGTGAGCGAGGCTGCCAGTGATGTCGGCCAACCACAGTCGCTTGTCAAAAAAGACGCTGGCGGTGTATCGCTTGACCAATTCGCTCATCGGCTCCGAGAATAGGGCGGACCAGGCTTCGGATTTCTTGTCGAGTTGGTTGGTGGACATGGTGCTAGCCAGCGACAGGCGGGATTGGGAGGAGCGGTCGGCAATACCTTGACGACGCGCAGGAGGGAAATGGCTGCCGGATGAATCCGGGGTCGGATTCCGGCGCCAGCAGCCAAACATCTGTATGAAGGATTCCCGGATTTTATCGAGCTTCCTGGACCTGCAGTCCGGACGATCCCGGACCGGCCCAGCCGAATTGCCCGAGCCGGCCCGCATGCGGCCCTACGTGTTCGACACCTGCCAGCCTGGTGTCGTGCTGCGCGCCGTCGTGTTCGTGCAGGCCATTGTCCTGGTGGCGTCGCTCTTCGAGACCTCGGGCTGGATGGCCTGGCTGCTGCACGCCGCGACCCTGACCGGGGCGGCGTTGCCCGGACTGCTGGTCTGGCTGCTGTCGGTCTGCCTGCTCAAACGGCTGCTGGACCGCCTGCCGCACCGCGCCCAGTGGCTGGTCAGCCTGTCCCTGGGTATCGTGGCTGGGCTGTATGGCTGCGGCTTGCTGGCCTGGATCGGTCTGGTGTCGCCCGCGCCTTGGGTGGCCAGTGCCGCCAGCGGCGCGCTGCTCGCGGCCATGCTGACCTGGTCGCTGTTCTGGCGGGCCCGCGCCAGAATGCCCGCCAGCGCGGCGGCTCGCCTGGCCGAACTCCAAGCCCGCATCCGTCCGCATTTCCTGTTCAATACCCTCAACAGCGCGATCGCCCTGGTGCGCGACGAGCCCGCCAAGGCAGAGCGGCTGCTGGAGGACCTCAGTGAACTGTTCCGCCACGCCCTGGCCGACGCCAAGGAAGCCGTCACCCTGCGCCAGGAGTTGGATCTGGCCCGCCACTACCTGGCTATCGAGCAAATCCGGTTCGGGGAACGGCTGCGCATCGAATGGAACATCGACGATACCGCGTCTCGTGCGAAACTCCCGCCATTGATCCTGCAGCCTCTGGTGGAGAATGCGATCAAGCACGGGGTGGAACCCAGCCCGAGCGGAGCCACGGTCCGCATCAGCACCAAACGGCGTGGCGACATGGTGGTGATCAAGGTGACCAACACCGTGCCAGCCGGTACGGGTGCCAAGGGTAACGGACTGGCGCTGGACAACGTCCGCCAGCGCTTGAGTTTGCTGCATGATCTGGAGGGGAGATTCCAGAGTGCGCTGGTCAATGGGGTGTTTCAGGCGCGGCTGGAAATCCCCTTCTGAGAGGTTCACACGCATGACCGTACGGAGCATCGCATGACACTGAAGGTCCTGATCGTTGACGACGAAGCGCTGGCGCGCTCACGCCTGCGCACGTTGCTGTCCGAATGCAGCGACCCCCGCACCGAGGTGGTGGGGGAGGCTGGCAACGCGGTTCAGGCCATGCAGCACATCCAGCGCTTGCCGTGCGATGTCGTCCTGCTTGACATTCACATGCCCGGCGTCGACGGCATGGCGCTGGCCGCCCAGTTGCGCGAAATGTCCTCGGCGCCGTCCGTGATTTTCGTGACGGCCCACGCCGAACATGCGGTTCGCGCCTTTGAACTCGAAGCCATCGACTACCTCACCAAGCCGGTGCGCAGGGAACGGCTGGAGCAGGCGCTGCAGAAGGTGCAACGCCTGCGGCAGACCGCCGATTCCGCAACTTCTGCCGACGCGCCCGGTGCCAACGACTGTCTGATCATCCAGGAGCGCGGGCGCAGCGAGCGGGTGGCCTTGGCAGATGTGATCTTCCTCAAGGCCGAGCTCAAGTACATCACCGTGCGCACCGCGGACAAGGAGTACATCTACGACGGCGCCCTGAGCGATCTGGAGTCCCGCTACCCGCACCTGTTCGTGCGGGTGCACCGCAATGCCCTGGTGGCGCGCCGCTGTGTGCGCGCGGTGGAGAAGCACAACGATCCGGTCGAGGGCGAGGGCTGGACCGTGCGCCTGGATGGCGTGGATGACCGGCTGGCCGTGTCTCGCCGTCAGCTGGCCTCGGTTCGTGAAGCCCTGATGGGCTGACCCGGACCGCCGGGGTTCAGAGTTCGGCGCCTTCCACCAGGAAGCGCACGCGGCGCTGGCCCTGCCACTCGTCCACATCCAGCCGGTAGGCCAGCTTCACACGGGACGGCAGGGGTTCGGTGCGGCCGAACCAGATGCCGTCCACCGGGTCGCCCTGGTGCCGCATCTTCAGCTGAAGGTGCCGCTCACCGACGAGGCGCTGCGACACGATCTCCACTTCCTCGCTGAAAACCGGCGGCGCGAAGCCCTGGCCCCAGACCTCGCGGTGCAGGGTGTCGACCAGATCGGGCCTTCGGTATGCCCGGTCCAGGGCGCCATCGGCCTCCAGCCGCCGCTGAAGGGTCGCCGCGTCCAGCCATTCGTGCGCCACCTGCTGCAGGGCGGCCTCGAAGGTGTCCAGGTGCTCCTCCTCGATGGTGCAGCCGGCGGCCATGGCATGACCACCGAAGCGCAGCAGCACGCCCGGGTGCCGCTTGGCCACCAGGTCCAGCGCATCGCGCAGGTGAAAGCCCGCAATGGAGCGGCCTGACCCCTTGAGCTCGTGTTCCTTGCCCTCGGCGGCGCTGGGGGCGAACACGAAGGTCGGGCGGTGCAGCTTTTCCTTCAGCCGTGAGGCCACGATGCCGACCACGCCTTCGTGAAAATCGGGATCGAACACGGTGATGGCGGGTGGCGGCTCCTCGGACTCGTCGAACATCTCCTCGGCCATCATCAGCGCCTGCTCGCGCATCTCGCCCTCGATCACCTTGCGGTCCCGGTTGATCCCGTCCAGCGTCCGCGCCAGTTCGTCGGCCCGGCCGGCGTCGTCGGTGATCAGGCACTCGATGCCCAGGGTCATGTCGGCCAGACGGCCGGACGCGTTCAGGCGGGGGCCCAGGGCAAAGCCGAAGTCGAAGGTGGTGGCGGCCTCCGGGCGGCGTCCGGCCACGTGGAACAGCGCCGCCATGCCAGGGGGAATCGCGCCTGCGCGCACCCGGCGCAGGCCCTGCGCGACCAGGCGCCGGTTGTTGGCATCGAGTTTCACCACATCGGCCACAGTGCCCAGCGCCACCAGGGGCAGCAAGGCATCGATGCGCGGCTGGCTCTTCGCGTCGAAGACGCCGCGTTCGCGCAGCTCGGCCCGCAGCGCCAGCAGCACGTAGAACATCACGCCCACGCCCGCGATCGATTTGCTTTCGAAACCGCAACCCGGCTGATTGGGGTTGACGATGGTGCAGTCCTGGGGGAGCACCGTCTGGCCGTCCTGTACCGCGGGCAGGTGGTGGTCGGTCACCAGCACCTGGAGGCCCAGATCCCGCGCGGCTTGCACACCGGTCACGCTGGCGATACCGTTGTCCACGGTGACCAGCCAGTCGGCGCCGCGCTGCTTGACGCGCTGGGCAATCGACGGGGTCAGCCCGTAGCCGTCGGTGACGCGATCGGGCACCAGGTACTCGACCCGGTCCCAGCCCAGCGGTGCCCCGAGCAGGCGCAGGCCGCGAACACCCACCGCGCAGGCGGTCGCCCCGTCGCAGTCGTAGTCGGCCACAATGCACAGGCGCTGGCCTGCCGCCATGGCGTCGGCCAGCTGGACCGCCGCCTCCTGCGCACCCTTGAGCTGTTGGGGGGGGATCAGCAGGCCGAGGGCGTCGTCCAGTTCTTCCTTGCGGGTGATCCCGCGGGCGGCGTACAGACGGGCGAGCAGCGGGTGCAGGCCCGCCTGCTCCAAGGCCCAGGCGGCACGCGGGGGAACGTCACGGGTGATGATCTTCATAGGGACTGCAGAATGGGGGCCACGGGCAAGGGGCCACGCAGGCGGCGCCAGAGCCCGCCCAGACCGGCGACCGGGCCGTGCCAGGTGCGGGCATGACGTTCGCCGCACAGGGTCAGGGTCACCGGATGGCCTGCGCGCGCGGCGTCCAGCAGCCGAGCCATCGGTCCGGCGTCCATTACCGTCCAGGCTCGGCTCCACGACGACCAGTCGGCGTTCAGCGCTGGCTCGCGCAGTTGGTTGGCCACCTCCGGGACGGCCTGGTGTGGGACACCGGGGCTCAGACTGCCCGCGCCGTCGGCCCAGAAGCCGTTGAGGGTCAGGGCGCGTCGCGCTTCGCGCGCATCGTTGACCGGGTGGGTATAGAACAGCATCTGCGCTTCGTTCTGCAGGCGCCGCAGCCATCGCTCGGCCTGCGGGTCGGTCGGGCTGGTGGCCATCCAGCCGTCCACCGATCGACCGGCCACACGGTCCAGGCTGGCGCAGCGCAGGCCGGCCAGCGCCGGACCGTGCACATGCCAGCGGGCGGGGGTGTCCATGGTCAGGATCAGGCCGTCCTCCCGGCACAGCGGCTCGATGGCCTGCATCAGGGCGGCCGATTCGTCCGGCTGGATGTCCAGCTGGTTCGCGGGCACCAGCTGGACCTGGTCCATGCCCACCTGGAAGTGGCACAGGTGGAACCAGGCCTGCGGGCCCGGAATGTCCGGGTGGGCCAGTGCGGCCCACGGCAGGCGGCCATCTTCGCCTTCCAGCCCGATGGCGCGGGCCAGAGCCCGCTCGTGCGGGGTGCTGAAGCTGTAGTCGTCACCCGCCAGGGTCTCGCCGGCCTGCAGCAGAGCGAGCAGGGACCCCAGGTTCGGCAAAGCCAGACCCGTCATGCGCTCCTGGCAAGCCGGGTCGCTGGCGGCGGCAAAGGGAACCAGCAGGTGCAGGGCAGACTCAGGGGAGGATGGCGGGGTCGGCATGGCGAGATTGTCGGTGATGCCACAATCGCCGCTGGAAATCACCATGCAAACACCTTACGAACTGCTGCTGGGTTGGCGCTACACCCGCGCTGGCCGGGCCACCCGCCGCAACGGCTTCATTTCTTTCATCTCGGGCGTGTCCATGCTGGGCATCGCGCTGGGCGTGGCGGCGCTCATCGTGGTGCTGTCGGTCATGAACGGCTTCCAGAAGGAAGTGCGTGACCGCATGCTGGGCGTGCTCTCCCATATCGAGGTTTACGACGACGCCGGTCAGGGCCTGGCCGATCTGCCTGGCACCATCGCCACGATCGAACGCCACCCGGAGGTGCGGGGCGCGGCTCCCTTTGTGGCCGCCCAGGCCCTGGTGGCCCGGGGCGAGGACATGAAGGGCGTGATGGTGCGCGGCATCGACCCGGCCCAGGAGCCCAAGGTGACCGATCTGGCCCGTGATCTGGCCGATACCGTGTTGCCGCGTCTGGTGCCCGGCGAGTTCGGCATCCTGCTGGGCCTGGACCTCGCGCGCAGCCTGGGGGTCGGCGTGGGCGACAGCGTCACCCTGATCGCGCCCAGCGGGCAGGTCACGCCGGCCGGCGTCGTGCCGCGCGTGCGTCAGATGACGGTGGTGGGTACCTTCAGCTCGGGCCACTACGAATACGACTCGGCGCTGGCCATGCTGCACATGGACGATGCCGCGCGCATCTTCCGGCTCGAAGGGCCGACCGGGGTGCGCGTGAAGATCCGCGATCTGCACCAGGCCCGCGAAGTGGCCCTGCAACTGGCCGGCGAGCTGCCTTCGGGCATGTTCGTGAGCGACTGGACGCGCCAGAACCGCAGCTGGTTCGCCGCCGTCCAGCTGGAAAAGCGCATGATGTTCATCATCCTCACGCTCATCGTGGCGGTGGCCGCGTTCAACCTGGTCTCGACCCTGGTCATGACCGTGACCGACAAGCGCGCCGACATTGCCATCCTGCGCACCCTGGGGGCCAGCCCGTCAAGCATCATGGGTATCTTCATGGTGCAGGGCGCCACGGTCGGGGTCATCGGCACGGGACTGGGCCTGCTCATGGGCCTGGGGGTGGCGTTCAACATCGACACCATCGTCCCGGCCATCGAGCGCCTGGTGGGCGCCAGCTTTCTGCCGCAGGACGTCTACCTCATCAGCCGCATGCCCAGCGACCCGCAGCAGGGCGACATCGTGCCGGTGGCGCTGATCTCCCTGGTGCTGGCATTCGTGGCCACCATCTACCCGAGCTGGCGCGCCAGCCGCGTCAACCCGGCCGAGGCATTGAGATATGAGTGATCAGGTGGTTCTTCAGGCGACCGGCCTGACCAAGCGCTTCACCGAAGGGCGGCTCGACGTCACGGTGCTCCAGGGGGTCGACCTGTGCGTGCGCGCGGGCGAGACCGTGGCGATCGTCGGAGCCTCCGGTTCGGGCAAGAGCACCTTGCTGCACCTGTTGGGCGGCCTGGACGCCCCCACCGCCGGCCAGGTCGAGCTGATGGGCCAGCGCATGTCCGGCCTGAGTGCTGCGCAACAGGGGGTGCTGCGCAACCGGCATCTGGGTTTCGTCTACCAGTTCCACCACCTGCTGCCCGAGTTCAGCGCCCGCGACAACGTCGCCATGCCGCTGTGGATCCGGCGCGAGGATCGCGCGGCAGCGGCTGGGGCGGCGGAGGCGATGCTCAGGCAGGTGGGTCTGGGCGAGAGGCTTCAGCACCGCCCTGCCGAACTGTCCGGTGGCGAGCGCCAGCGGGTGGCGATTGCGCGCGCGCTGGTCACCCAGCCGGCCTGCGTGCTGGCCGACGAACCCACTGGCAACCTCGACCGCGGGACGGCCGAAGGGGTCTTCGAGCTGATGCTTTCGCTGGCGCGCGACCGGGGCACGGCGTTCGTCGTCGTCACCCATGACGAGGACCTGGCGCGGCGCTGCAGCCGCATGGTGCGCCTGCAGCGGGGCGTGCTGCAGGCCTGAACTGCGGCCTCAGGGTCGGGCAGGCACGAATCGCAGCACCGCCGCCGGGCTGTCGCTGCGGATCAGCAGCCCACCGTCCTGTTGACGGACCTGCGCAGCACCCTGCAGTGCCTGGAGATAGCGGTTTTCCTGTTGGCCGACGGGGCCAGGACAACCGATCCGGGTGGCGGCCACCGGTCCGATGGTGAGTCGGTCGCTGTTCAGGCGGTAGCTGGCGGTGAACCGGTTGCAGGTGCCGTGACCGGACAGTCGCCCGTCGGCGCCGAACACCAGCGTGGCCGGCGGATGCGCCAGCACCGCATCGTCGTTGATGTGGCTCAGACGCCATTCGCTGCCCGCCAGCGGAGGCACCGCCTGGGAAGTGGCACAGGCCGCCAGGGTCAGGCAGGTGCCCAGCACCAGCAACAGCCGGCGGACAGGGTGGATCGGATCGGACAATGGCATGGGGCTCTCCCGGTGGTTGCCGCTGAAACCGGCGACAGGCTCGCGTGCGAGGCAGAATGTGAAGACTGTACCCCTTGCTGCCATGTGGATCGACACCCATTGCCATCTGGATGCCCCCGAATTCGGCGCCGACCATGCCGCGGCCATCCAGGTCCGTGAGCAGGCACGTCGTCTGGGCGTGGGTCTCTGTGTCATTCCGGCGGTGGAGCGCTCGAACTTCGACACCGTCCGCCATCTGGCCCACCGACTCGGGGACGCCTATGCCCTGGGCATTCACCCCATGTATGTGCCCCGTGCCGACGACGGCGACTTGCAGGCACTGGACGAGGCGCTGGCCCGCCACCGCGATGACCCGCGCCTCGTGGCGGTCGGTGAGATCGGCCTGGATTTTTTTGTACCTGCGTTGTGCGAGCCCGACATGCGGGAGCGCCAGATCCACTTCTATCGCGAGCAGTTGCGGCTGGCGCGGCGCCACGGTCTGCCCGTCATCCTGCATGTGCGACGCAGCGCCGACCAGCTGCTCAAGCACCTGCGCGAAGTTGCCGTCCCGGGCGGCATCGCCCATGCCTTCAGTGGCAGCCGGGAGCAGGCGCAGGCCTTCATCCGGCTGGGCTTCTGCCTGGGCTTCGGCGGTGCCATGACCTTTGACACCGCACGGCGGCTGCGTGACCTGGCCACCACGTTGCCGGACACGGCCCTGGTGCTGGAGACCGATGCGCCGGACATTCCACCCCAGTGGCTGTATGTGACCGCCGATCAGCGCGCGGCCGGCCAGCCCCAGGGCGTCAACACGCCGGCCGAGCTGCCCCGCATGGGGTCGGTGCTCGCTCGGCTCAGGGGCATGGCGGACGAACTGGTGGCCGACCGGACCACCGCGAACGCCCTGGCCGCCTTGCCGCGCCTGCAAGCCCTGTGGGTGCCCCGGGCATGACCCGCCTGACGGGCCTGCCCCCGGTCATCGGTCCCGCCACGCGTGTCCTGGTGCTGGGCAGCTTTCCGGGGGTGGCATCTCTGCGTGCGCAGCAGTACTACGGTCACCCCCGGAACCAGTTCTGGAAGATCCTGGGTGCCTTGTGGTCCAGGGACCTGATGGCCATGACCTATGAGGACCGGCTGACCTGCGTGCGCGAGCAGGGGCTGGGGATCTGGGACGTGTACGCCAGCTGCGAGCGCGAGGGCAGCCTCGATGCCGACATCCGCGAACCGGTCCTGAACGACTTGGCCCTGGTGCGGGCGCAATGCCCCGGCTTGCAGGCCATCGTCCACAACGGTAGCGAGAGCTTTCGGCATGCCCGGCATACCCATGCCCTGGGGCTGCCGGTCTACCGCCTGCCGTCGACCAGCCCGGCCAACGCCAGCTGGTCCTTCGATCGCAAGCTGGCTGCCTGGGCCGAGGTGCTGCGCCGCCATGGTGTGGCGCCGTGAGTGCACCGTGCGCCGGCCGATAATGGGGTTTTGCGCTGCTTGATTGTGTCCATGTCCAACTGCACCCCCTTTTTCGCCTCGGTTCGGGCCCATTTCCGCAGGGGCATGGCATGAGAGGCGCTGCGCGAACCCGAGCGGCCGTGCAGTCCCGTGCCCAGCTGCCCGAAGTCACGATCTCCGAGGACGGCGAGGTCCGCTTCCTGCACCTGGGCACCGAGTGGATCCAGGGATCGATGCTGATCGACTCGCCGTTCGACATCGAGCTGGAGTATGTCCAGCGCATGATGGCCTGGCTGCTGTTCGTCGATCCCGACACGGTACCCAAACGCCGTGCGCTGCAGTTGGGGCTGGGGTCGGCAGCGCTGACCAAGTTCTGCTACAAGAAGCTGCGCATGGACACCACCACCTTCGAGATCAACCCTCAGGTGCTCGCGGTGTGCCGGCAGTGGTTCAAACTGCCGGCTGACGGCCCCCGCCTGCGGGTGGTGCTGTGCGATGCGGGCGAAGCTATCCGACAACCCGAGCATGCGGCGCTTTACGACGCCCTGCAGGTCGACCTGTACGACCACGAGGCGGCTGCACCCGTGCTGGACAGCGCCGATTTCTACCGCGACTGCCGTGGGGTGCTCACGGACGAGGGTGCCATGACGGTCAACCTGTTTGGCCGCGACGCCAGCTATGAGGCTTCGTTGCGCAGCATCTGTGAAGCTTTTGGCGACGAATCGGTCTGGGCCTTCCGCCCGACACGCGAGGGCAACACCATCGTGCTGGCGCTGCGCACGCCGCAGCACCCCACGCGCATGGCGCTGCTCGAACGTGCCGAGGAGATCCAGACCCGCTGGAACCTGCCGGCGGTCAAGTGGCTGCGACTGTTCAAACCCGTGCTGGCCAAGACATGAAAACCAAGGCTTCGTCCCCCACCCAGAGCCACCAGGGTCCGCTGTCCTGGCAGCTGCTGTTGCGCTGGTTGCGCGAGGATGACGTGATTTCGGCCGAGGTGGCTGAACGCACCGCCCACCGGATGGCGTCGGCCGACAGTGCGCAGCATCCGGTGCAGCGCCTGGCCCTGCTGGGGCTGCCTCGACAGACTGATGGCAAGTTGCTGGATGCCGAGGACCTGACCCAGTGGCTGGCGGTCCGTGCGGGTCTGGCCCATGTGCGCATCGACCCGCTGAAGGTGGATGTGGGCAAGGTGGCGGACGTGATGAGCGCAGCCTACGCCGAGCGCCATCGCGTGCTGCCGATCCAGGTGGGCATTTCCGAAGTGATGGTGGCCACTGCCGAACCGTTCGTGCGCGACTGGGTACCGGAGGTGGAGCGGCAGACCCGCCGGACCGTTCGGCTGGCGCTGGCCAGTCCGCAGGACATCACCCGCTACACCGCCGAGTTCTTTGCGCTGGCCAAGTCGGTGCGGGCTGCCGTCAAGACCGGCGGCCAGAACGGTCTGGCCAGCTTCGAACAGCTGGTGGAGCTGGGCAAGAGCAACAAGCAGCTGGATGCCAACGACCAGGGCGTGGTGCAGGTGGTCGACTGGCTCTGGCAGTACGCCTTCGACCAGCGCGCCAGCGACATTCACCTGGAACCGCGGCGCGAGCAGGGCGTCATCCGCTTTCGCATCGATGGCGTGTTGCACCCGGTCTACCAGTTGCCGATCGGGGTGATGAACGCCATGATCGCCCGCGTCAAGCTGCTGGGTCGCATGGACGTGGTCGAACGGCGTCGGCCGCAGGATGGCCGCATCAAGACCTTGCGCCCCGGCGTCGGCGGTGCCCGGGGTGACGAGGTGGAAATGCGCCTGTCCACCCTGCCCACGGCCTTTGGCGAGAAGCTGGTGATGCGGATTTTCGATCCCGACACCACCGTCAAGGATCTGGGGGCACTGGGTTTCTCCGCCCACGACGCCCAGCGATGGGAGGGCCTGACCCGCCGTCCGCACGGCGTGATCCTGGTGACCGGGCCGACCGGCTCGGGCAAGACCACCACGCTGTACGCGACCCTCAAGCGGCTGGCCACCGAGGAGGTCAACGTCAGCACCATCGAAGACCCGATCGAGATGATCGAGCCGTCGTTCAACCAGACGCAGGTGCAGCCTCACCTCGATCTGGATTTCGCCCAGGGTCTGCGATCGCTCATGCGCCAGGACCCGGACATCATCATGGTCGGCGAGGTGCGCGACCTGGCCACCGCCGAGATGGCCGTGCAGGCGGCCCTGACTGGCCATCTGGTGTTCACCACGTTGCACACCAACGACGCGCCCTCGGCCATCATGCGCCTGATGGAGCTGGGCATCCCGCCCTACCTGATCAATGCCACCGTGCTGGGGGTGCTGGCCCAGCGCCTGGTGCGCACGCTGTGCCCGGCCTGCCGAGTGCAGGAAGACGAAGCCCGCGTACCCGCCTCCCGCGAGGCTTTGACCGAGCTGGTCAAGCCCTGGCAGGTCAGTGGCAGCTACCGGCCGTTCAAGCCGGTGGGCTGTGTCGATTGCCGCATGACCGGCTTCAAGGGTCGCATGGGGCTGTACGAACTGCTGACCGTGTCCGAGGCTTTCAAGGACAAGATCAGCCACGAACCGCGCATCGACCTGCTGCGCCGTCAGGCGGTGTCCGACGGCATGCGTCCCCTGCGGCTGGCCGGCGCAGCCCGGATTGCCGAGGGCCTGACCACCATGGAAGAGGTGCTGGCCTGCACGCCACCCATACAGTGAGCCTGACATGATCCCCATCAAGACCGAGTCCGCCTGGCGGGGCACCGCCGACTGTCGCAACTGCGGCATCCGCGACATGGTGCTGTTTGCCGACCTGCACGAGGAGGACTTCAACCTCATCCATGCGCCGATCGATGACCTGGAATATCCGGCGGGCCAGCCGCTGGTTCGCCTGGGCGAGACGGCCACGTCGCTTTACACCCTGCGATCGGGCATGGTCAAGCTGGTGCGCAACACGGTGGATGGTCGACAGCGCATCGTGCGGGTGCTGCGTGCCGGTGACATCATTGGTCTGGAAGCGCTGATGGGGCCGACCTACGAATCGGATGCCATTGCCCTGTCGCCGGCCAAGGCCTGCCGCATCCCCCTGCAGGTCATCCAGCGCCTCAACCGCGAGACACCCCGGCTGCACCAGCGCCTGCTGGAAAAGTGGCACCGCAGCCTCAAGGAGGCCGACGACTGGCTGGCCGATCTCAACTTCGGCAATGCCCGCCAGCGCGTGGCCGGCCTGATCCTCAAGATGCGCTCGGAGCACGATGCCACGGTGGCCACCCTGTTTTCCCGCGAAGACATGGGGGCCATGCTGGACCTCAAGCTCGAGACCGTCAGCCGCACACTCAATGCCTTCGCGCGCGAAGGCCTGATCGAGCCGCTGGACAAGCAGGGTCGTGTCTACCGGGTCCTGGACGAACAACGTCTGTCGGCCCCCAAGGACTGACGAATCCCGTCGTCGCGATCCGGCATGTCCCGGTGACAGCGCGACCGGTCTGACCGGCCGATAATCGGCCGGATGTCTGCTTCCGGCGCGCCTGCGCATCCTCCCTCCCACCTGGCGACCGGCCTGCTGCTGGCCAGCGCCGGTTCGATCGCCTTCAGCGGCAAGGCCATCATCGTCAAGCTCGCCTACCGTCACGGGGTCGATGCGGTCACGCTCATCATGTACCGCATGCTGTTTGCCCTGCCGCTGTTCCTGGGTCTGGCCTGGTGGGCCAGCCGCGGGGCACCACGTCTGAGCCGCCATGACTGGGCGGGCATCGTCGGGCTGGGGGTGACGGGCTACTACCTGGCGAGCTTTCTGGACTTCTGGGGGCTCGAATACATCAGTGCCAGCCTGGAACGGCTGATCCTCTACCTCAACCCCACGCTCGTGCTGGTGCTCGGCTGGCTGCTGTACCGGCGCCGCATCAGCGCCATGCAGGGCGTGGCCATGGCCGTGAGCTACGCCGGGGTGCTGCTGGTCTTCGGTCATGAAGCCGACTTTGCCGGCCCCAACGCGGTGCTCGGTGCCCTGCTGGTGTTCGGCAGCGCCATCAGCTACGCGATCTACCTTGTCTACAGCGGCGAACTCGTCAAGCGACTGGGCGCCATGCGCCTGGTGGGGCTGGCCACCAGCGTCGCCTGTGTGCTGTGCCTGCTGCAGTTCGTGCTGCTGCGCCCGCTGTCGGCGGCTGTGGTGGCGCCCGAGGTGATCTGGCTGTCGGTGCTCAACGCCACGCTGTGCACCTTTGCGCCGGTCATCATGGTCATGATGGCCATCGAGCGCATCGGCGCCGGTCTGGCGGCGCAGACCGGGATGATCGGCCCCATGTCCACCATTGCCATGGGTGTGCTGATCCTTGATGAAGCCTTCAACGCCTGGATCGTGGCCGGCACCGTGCTGGTGGTCTCGGGCGTTTTCCTGGTGACCCGCTTCGGCACGCCGGGCGGCAGGTGAGCACGCTTTTCTTTCATTGACCGAGACACAAGGAGACCGAACACATGGATCTGGGTATTGCGGGCAAATGGGCGCTGGTCTGCGGCGCCAGCAAGGGCCTGGGGCTGGGCTGCGCGCAGGCGCTGGCGGCCGAAGGGGCGCATGTCGTGATCGTCGCGCGTGGCGCCGAGGCGCTGGACGCTGCCGCCACGAGCATCCGCGCGGCCAGCCCGGGGGTGTCCGTGCTGGCCGTGGCGGCCGACATCACCACGCCTGAAGGCCGTGCGGCGGCCTTTTCGGTCCCTGGCGGTCCAGGGACCGCGTTCGATATCGTGGTCACCAACGCCGGCGGACCTCCGCCGGGTGACTTCCGCAGCTGGGATCGCGAGGCGTGGATGAAGGCGGTCGATGCCAACATGCTCACCCCCATCGAGCTGATCAAGGCCACCGTGGACGGCATGGCCGAGCGCGGTTTCGGCCGCATCGTGAACATCACGAGCAGCGCCGTCAAGGCACCCATCGACATCCTGGGGCTGTCCAACGGTGCACGCAGCGGTCTGACGGGCTTCGTGGCCGGCCTGGCCCGCAGCGGCATCGCGGCCAAGGGGGTCACCATCAACAACCTGCTGCCGGGCAAGTTCGACACCGACCGCCTCAAGGCCACGCAGGTCGGGGCGGCCAGCAAGACCGGCCAGAGCATCGACGCCGTGCGGGCGGCGCAGGAAGCACAGATTCCGGCCCGGCGTTTCGGCAACCCCCAGGAATTCGGCGCCATCTGCGCCTTCCTGTGCAGCCAGCAGGCGGGCTATCTGACCGGGCAGAACATCCTGCCGGATGGCGGGCTGTATCCGGGCACCTACTGAACGGGAGGTGACCTCAGCGGCGCGAGGTCACCAGAATGCCTCCCACGATCAGCACGAAACCGGCCGCGTGATACAGCTGCGGGGCTTCGCCCAGCACCAGGGCCGACATGACGGCGGCAAACAGCGGTGTGAGGTTGTTGAAGAAGCCGGCCACAGCCGGTCCCACGCGGCCCACACCCGCCCCCCAGCAGCGGTAGGCCAGCAGCGATGGGCCGATGGCCACATAGGCGAGTGCGGCCGCCAGCGGCCATCCCCAGGTCAGGGTGGGCATGTTCTGTCCGGTGGCGGCCGGCAGCAGCCATTCCCCGGCGGTCATCAGGCCTGACCACCCCAGGCCGAACGCGATCTGGGCCAGCAGGAAGGCGGCCCAGTCGTTGCGGACGTTGGCGGGATACCCGCCTTCGGGGGGCCTGACCAGCAGCCAGCTGTACCAGGCCCAGGTCAGCGCGGCCAGCAGCATCCAGGCATCGCCGGCCACGAGCTTGACCTGCAGCAGCTGGCTCAGGTCGCCGCGTGCCAGCACGGTGCCCACGCCCAACAGGGACAGCACCGCGCCAAAGGCCGCGCGGCGCGTGATCGTCACCCCATACAGCATGCGCCCCAGCAGCAGCATCCAGATGGGGATGCTGGCCGCCACCAGCGTCACATTCATCGGCGTGGACGTTTTCAGCGCCATGTACTGGAGCGCGTTGTACAGGCCGACACCCAGCAGCCCCAGCAGGGCGAAGCGCCGCGTGTGGGTTTGCAGGCCACTGCCCGGTCGCAGCACCCATCCCGCCAGCGGCAGCAGCAGGGCACCGGCGATCACCCAGCGCATGAAGTTGAAGGTGATGGGCGGGATGGTGCCCTGCATCATCCGCCCGACCACGGCGTTCCCAGCCCACATCAGCGGGGGAACGAGCAACAGGGCGGCGGTGGACCAGGTCAGGCGGGCGGACGGGGTGGCAGACATGCCGGGACTGTACCAAGCCCCAGTGGCCTGGCCGCAACGCGGGACTTCGGTTCCTGTCGCACGGAGGGCTTTGCCGATTCATGGCAGCATGTGGGGTTGAACTTTGGCGGGAAGCGCAATCCCGCCTCCCACCACGAAGACGAGGAGAACCCGACATGACCCAGACCACCCGTGCCATCCGCATCCACGCCCCAGGCGGCGCCGAGCAACTGCAGCTCGACACCGTGGAGGTGGGTGATCCCGGTCCGGGCCAGGTGCGCATCCGCCACCACGCCATCGGCCTGAACTTCATCGACGTCTACCACCGCACGGGTCTTTATCCGCTGGCCATGCCGCATGGCATCGGCATGGAAGGCGCGGGCGTGATCGAGGCCGTGGGTGAGGGCGTGACGCACCTGAAGGTGGGAGATCGTGCCGCCTACGCCGCCAACCCGCCCGGCAGCTACTGCGATGCCCGCGTGATGCCAGCCATGAACCTGTGCCGCCTGCCCGATGGCATCGACTTCGAGACCGGCGCCGCCATGATGCTCAAGGGTCTGACGGCACAGTATCTGCTCAAGCGCTGCAAGCCGGTGGAGGGGCTGGAGGCCGGTGACTTCGTGCTGTTCCATGCCGCCGCCGGCGGTGTCGGCCTGATTGCCTGCCAGTGGGCGAAGGCCCTGGGCCTGCGCCTGATCGGTACCGCCGGTTCCGACGACAAGTGCGCGCTGGCCCGCGAACATGGTGCCGAGTTCACCATCAACTACCGGACCGAGAACTTCACGCAGCGCGTCAAGGAAATCACCGGTGGGCAGGGCGTCAAGGTGGTGTACGACTCGGTGGGCAAGGACACCTGGGA
>JAJPEW010000062.1 GCA_021166755.1 Hydrogenophaga sp.
ACACACGCGTTTGCGGCGGCCGGCGGTGCGCTGGAGCGATTGCCCGGTGAGGACATGGCGGTGCTGCGGTTGGGACTGGCTCACGGTGCCGGGGAGCCGCGCATCCGGGACGCGGCGCAGGCCTGGCTGATGCGGCAGGCCCAGGCCCTGTTTGTGCAACGACTGGACCACTTTGCGCCGCAACTGGGCGTGCGGTACACCCGTCTGCGCCTGTCGAGTGCCGGTACCCGCTGGGGCAGTGCCAGTGCCGACGGCAGCATCCGGTTGAACTGGCGGCTGATCCATCTGCCGATCGACCTCATCGACTACGTGGTGGTCCATGAACTCAGTCATTTGCTGCACATGGACCACAGCCCGCGTTTCTGGGCCGTGGTGGCGGGTGTGATGCCGGACCACGCCGAGCGCCGACGGGCGCTCAAGCGAGCGGCGGTACCGCTGGGGGACTGAAGGCCGAGGTCCGGCTCAGGTGGCCCGGAAGCGCCAGATGCCGTCGGCATCCCGCTCGCGACGCAACTCCCCGCCGAACCACAGCCGATGGAGGTGGGCCACCGCCTCGCCCATGGCGAAAGTGCTCTGGTGCAGGTCCAGCGGACGCTGAAAGAGCACCGGGATGACGTCGGTGGCGCTGCACGCCTTGTCGGTGCAGGCCTGCAGTACCTCGGCCAGGCGGTCGGCGTGGTGGTCGTGCAGCTGCGCCAGCCGTTCATGCAGTCCCCGGAAGGGCTTGCCGTGCGAGGGCAGCACCAGGGTGTCCGCGGGCAGGGGCTCATAGCGGCGCAGCGACTGCAGGAACAGGTCCAGCGGATCGCTCTCGGGTTCGACGTCGTACACGCTGACGTTGGTGGAGATGCGGGGCAGCACCATGTCGCCGCTGATGAGCACACCCAGTGACTCGCACCAGAAGGCCATGTGCTCCGGTGCGTGGCCGTAGCCGGCGATGCAGCGCCAGAGATGGCCCCCGATCACCAGCGTCTGATGGTCCATCAGGCGGCGGAACTGGCGTGGCACACCAGGCACCAGGCTGGGGTAGTAGCTGGCGCGCCCCCGGATTTTTTCGAGCGCGTCCGGATCGGTCAGTCCGTGCGAGCGGAAGAATGCGGCGGCGCCCTCGCCACCGAAACCGGTGGTGCTTTGCGAGCCGATGCGGGCCGAGTTGTAGTCGGTGGCGCTGCACCAGAAGGGGCAGGGCTGATCGGGGGTGCTCCACCGTTCGCACAGCCATTTCGCCAGACCGATGTGGTCCGGGTGCATGTGCGTGACCAGCACGCGCAGGATGGGCAGACCCTGCAGTTCCTGCCCGAAGATCTGCTCCCACTGGGCTCTAGACTGGTCGTGGGCGATACAGGTGTCGACCACTGTCCAGCCTTCGCGCCCGTCCAGCTGGTCGCGCAACAGCCAGAGGTTGATGTGGTCCAGCGCAAAGGGCAGGGCCATGCGGATCCACTTCACACCGGGCGCGACCTCGACGCAGCGGCCAGGCTCGGGCAGGCGGTCGCCCAGGGGATAGAACAGGCGGGCTTCGAGCTCGTCGCGGGTGGGTGGGGTCATGCGGGGTGTTTCCGGTAAACTGACGTTGACGTAAACGTCATATCCGGGGCATTCTACGGAGCGCTTCCTGTCCTTGCTGTCCGCGAGCCGACACCCCATGGCCACCAACCCGACCTACACGATCAGCGATCTGGCGCGCGAGTTCGACCTGACCACCCGCGCCATCCGCTTCTATGAAGACATGGGTCTGCTGCAGCCCACTCGCAGCGGGCCGGGCGGACGCAACCGGGTCTACAGCGCGCGGGACCGCACCCGCCTGAAGCTGACGCTGCGCGCCAAGCGCCTGGGGCTGTCGCTCACCGAGGCCAAGGACATCATCGACATGTACGATAGCCCGCGCGACACCGGGCCTCAGCTGCGCAAGTTTCTGGCGGTGCTGGCGCAGCACAAGCAGCAGCTGGAGGACCAGCTGGCCGATCTGATGGCCAACCTGGACGAGGTCAAGGTGCACGAGCGCGAGGCCAAGGCGCTGCTGGCCAAGGTGGAAAAGACGACCCCGGCCGGCGAGAAGCCGGTCAAGGCCTGAGGGCCTTTGCGTCCATCAGTCGGCATCCGGATCCTGCCGGATCCACTGCACCTTGCCCTGACCCGCGTCGTTCAGTCGAGCGGTCAAGGCGGCGGCCTGTGACTGGGGCAGTTGCAGGCGGATGTCCACACCTTCGCCGTGGACAGCCTCAAGCAGCTGGGCACCGTGGGCTTCCAGTTCCCGGCGCAGCCAGCCTTCCAGCGCATAAGGAATGACACAGCGCAGGGTGGTGGTCCGGATCACGGGTATTTTCTCGGCCCTCAGCAAAGCTTGCGCCACCGCATCGGTGTAGGCCCGTACCAGACCGCCTGCGCCCAGCGGTGTGCCGCCGTAGTAGCGCACCACCGTGGCCAGCACACCCTCCAGGTCCTGGTGGCGAAGCACTTCCAGCATGGGGCGACCGGCGGTGCCGCCCGGTTCGCCGTCGTCGTTGGCCGCCGACTGGCCGCCAGCCATCAGCGCCCAGCAGACGTGCGTGGCGGTGGGGTGCTCGGCGTGCAGCTGCGCCACGCGGGCCAGGGCCGCCGCCCGGTCGGGCACGGATTCGACGCAGCCGATGAAGCGGCTTTTCTTGATGACCAGTTCGCTGTGAACCGGGGCTTGCAGGGCGTAGGGCATGACCTGCCAAGCATAGCGCGCGGCTTGCGGGTTCTCCCCGGCTTGTGGGAGTCGGGCAGGATCGTTCATAATTGACGTTTACGTAAACGTAAATCAAAACATGAGCACCTCAGCCGACCACGACAGCCTGCGCGAGCGGGTGCAGACCAGCCTCGATCGTCAGGGCATGATGCAGGCCCTGGGTGTGCGGTTGCTGGCCGTGGCCCCGGGTCAGGTGACCCTGGCCTTGCCGTACTCCGACCGCGTCACGCAGCAGCAGGGGGGCTTTCATGGCGGCGCCATGGGCGCCCTCGCCGACATTGCCGGGGGCTATGCGGCACTGACCGTGGCCCCGGAAGGCATGGAGGTCACGACCGTGGAGTACAAGATCAACTTCCTGGCCGCGTTCCACAACGGCGAGCTGCAGGCCACCGGCCAGGTGATCAAGGCCGGCAAGCGGATCATCGTCACCACCGCCCAGGTGGTGCATGTGGCGCCCGATGGCAAGCGGTCCGACTGTGCGGTGATGCAGCAGACCATCGTTCCCGTGCCCAAGACGTACTGAGCCATTGACAGAATCCCAACCCTTTCCATCGACGGAGACACTTTCATGACCAACCTGCCCGGCCTCAATTTCCAGCTTGGTGAAGACATCGACGCCCTGCGTGACGCGGTGCGCGAGTTTGCGCAGGCCGAGATCGCCCCGCGGGCCGCCGAGATCGACCGAACCGACCAGTTCCCGATGGACTGCTGGCGCAAGATGGGTGAGCTGGGCGTGCTGGGCATCACCGTGCCCGAGCAGTACGGCGGCGCCAACATGGGCTACCTGGCCCACATGGTGGCCATGGAGGAGATCAGCCGCGCCAGCGCCTCGGTGGGCCTGTCCTACGGCGCGCACTCCAACCTGTGCGTGAACCAGATCAACCGCAACGGCAGCGATGCGCAGAAGGCCAAATACCTGCCCAAGCTGATCAGCGGCGAGCATGTGGGCGCGCTGGCCATGAGCGAGCCTGGCGCAGGTTCGGACGTCATCAGCATGAAACTCAAGGCTGAGGACAAGGGTGGCTACTACCTGCTCAACGGCAGCAAAATGTGGATCACCAACGGCCCCGACGCCGACACCCTGGTGGTCTACGCCAAGACCGAACCCGAGATGGGCGCGCGTGGCGTGACCGCTTTCCTGATCGAGAAGGGCATGAAGGGCTTCTCCATCGCGCAGAAGCTGGACAAGCTGGGCATGCGCGGCAGCCACACCGGTGAGCTGGTGTTCCAGGACGTCGAAGTGCCGGCCGAGAACATCCTGGGCGGCCTGAACAACGGCGCCAAGGTGCTGATGTCGGGCCTGGACTACGAGCGTGCGGTGCTGACCGGCGGGCCGCTGGGCATCATGCAGGCGGTCATGGACAACGTGATCCCCTACATCCACGACCGCAAGCAGTTCGGCCAGAGCATCGGCGAGTTCCAGCTGATCCAGGGCAAGGTGGCCGACATGTACACCGTGCTGCAGGCGGCGCGCAGCTTTGCCTACACCGTGGCCAAGAACCTGGACCTGCTGGGCACCGAGCACGTGCGCCAGGTGCGCAAGGATTGCGCGTCGGTCATTCTCTGGACCGCCGAGAAGGCGACCTGGATGGCCGGTGAGGGCGTGCAGATCTACGGCGGCAATGGCTACATCAACGAGTACCCGCTGGGCCGCCTCTGGCGCGACGCGAAGCTGTACGAGATCGGCGCTGGCACCAGCGAAATCCGC